>JAPDPR010000014.1 GCA_034506335.1 candidate division KSB1 bacterium | reverse complement strand
CCTCAATGCCACTGATCACCGGCCAGGTCCTCGAACAAGGGTTAGCCCACGCCACGAGCACGCGTAAAGGCCCAATGGTGTTGAGTGAAGCATCTGGCGGACTAGGTGATCCTTGCCGCACCAGGGAGATATTCGGGTGCAGGGCGAGGAAGCGATACTCATCAATCGAGGAGCCGTCTCGCTGAAACGGGACCACCTGAACCTGCTGCCTTGCTAACTCCTCCAGCGCATCTCCTGGCATGTACAGGTATTCCCAGGGCAACATGGCCACTTGTGGGTCCGCCGCATAGAACCAGACGCGCAGCGTAGCCTCTTCTCGGACCGCGTTGACCAGGGCCTGGGCGAATTCGCGCACGGCCTCTTGCGTGGGAAACGCGAGGCGGAAGAGGTTCTCGCCCATCTCCGCCAGAAACTTGGCATCCGCCGGCGGGTTCCAGGTGGGGAACTGCTCCAACCGGCGGAGGTGGTCATGGGCTGCGGACAGGCGCTCGCCTTCGGGCGGAGCTAGGGAGACATACAGTTCGTGACGCCCATGAAATACCCTGTCGTTCATATGGGCCTTAAAGGACCGGAGTCGTTCTCACAAATACCTGGCAACCAATGATTGAATGGACTAGGAGGCATCTCTTGAGACTCAGCTCCGCGTGGCAAAGTGCCACATGGGGCACTGATAAGGCTTCCGGTCTTTTCCGATAGGGCTGTTGAAGAGCTTTTCGCAAGAATATCGTACAAGCCATATCCACGAGCGCCTTCCGCCACCAGCGCTGGAAGGGTGACCGACCCAGTACGGAGGCTGTTCCCTTGCCCCTCAGTCTCGTTCCTACGACTAAGTCAGGACCTTGTTGCGGCGGTCTAGCACCGCGGCTAGCCCCATAAGAGGCAAGACACACCAACGGCCTAGGAACTGAGCTTGCAGACAGAGAGGAGGCTCTACGCTGGTCAGGAGAAAACCAGCGGAACCTCTATTCCCTAATAACTTGACCATGCGCCACCGCTAATCAGCTCGGCAGTAGCCGTCGCATTCTCCATGGCGCCAGGGCTGGTGGGCTGAACAACGGTTGTCCGCCTTGGGTGCAGAGCTGCCTTCGTCACCTCGGTCATGAGACTTTCCAGTGACAACGATCGCGCAACCACTCCCTGGCCTCTTCCAGGGACTCTGCTTCTCCAAGGGCTCGGCTCCCAAGACGTTCATAAATGTCAAGCCCTTCCTTAAGGTACCTTTTCGCCTGGCTTGGGTCTTTGTCCCGCAGAAGCAGACCAAGGCCCACTGCGCACGCAGCGATTGTGTTGAAGTAAGCGAGCTCTTTAGCAAGGCGGTAGCCCTTCTCATAACAATTGACCGCGTCCACCACTCTCCCCTGCCGCCGGTAGACATCGCCCAGGTTGCCCAGGCTGCGTGCGAGACGGCCCGCCCACCGGTCGTAGCGCTGAACCTCCTCAGTGCCGGGGCTACAACATCTTGACCTTGCTTCCTGTAAGACCTCCTTGTGCCACTTCTCTGCTTCCTCATAGTATGAGGCGTTTTCTGTTGCCTTATCGCCCTTTGCCTTGGCCAAGTCGCCGAGATTCGTTTTGACTGTAACGAGCCAGAACAGTTTGTTCTCGCGCTCGCGGTCCGTTTTCGCCTGGGACAAGTCACACTCAAAACCGGATAAAGCATTATGAAAGAGCTTCTGTGCTTCGGTGTAATTTTGCACGCCAAACTGAATCATGCCCAGGAGCTGAGTTACCCTCGGTTCCTGCCTTCTCGGCTCCAGCCGTTTGAAACAGAAGTCGGCAGTTTCGGCCCACTCGGCCGCCTGCGTGTACTGCTTGCTCCGACAGTAGTACCAGCCTATCCAATATGCACACTTGGCTGCCCAGCGGTAGTTCTTTACCTCTATTTTGGCAAGTTCAGTTGCTGCCTGATAACCCCTTTCCGACCACTCAAGTCGCTCCCTCCAATATCCCCTGTCGAGCAGAAAGTAGGAGAGACGCCTCAAATACTTGAGCACACTTTCAAAATCTCTTTGGGCCTGCAAGTGTTGCAATACTGCAAAGATGTTCTGAAGCTCGGAGTCAATGGCATTATAGCCGTCCCGAAGATCCTTCGCATTGTCTTCTAAGAACTCCAGGTATCGTCTCTTCGCGCGGGACATAACCTGCTCCCGGAGACCAGGCTGGCTTTCCAATTGCTGTCTCGCGTAGGAACGGACTAAAGGATGGCTTACACCATACCTTTGCTGACCATCCACACCAGCATTTGCTTCCGTGAGGGCCATCCGCACCAGCTGTGCTGTCGCTGCTTGAAAATCAAGGGCGGAAACACCGCTTATGGAAAGAAGGGATTCGGACAGAAGCGGGGCAGGAAACGTAGAGGCTGCCATGAGCACTTGTTTTGACTGAGGAGTAAGCTTTTGCCAAGTCCTGCGGAATATTCGCTTCCAAAAGTCGTCGGCGGTCCTAGTCCTACTTGCGCCGACCAGGATATTGGCGACATCCTCCAGGGAGGCACCGTCCGCCACGAGGCCTACAGCAATCTGGAGTGCAAACGGATTGCCACCAGTCAGCTCGTACAATTGCCGCAAGTCCCTAGCGGCTCCGCTGTGGATTACACTGGCGCTCTTCAGCCTGCCAAGGCTTCTCAGTAACTTGAGGGCCTCTTTGGCCGGCAAACCCTGCAACAATAGATCATCTGACGGCAGAGAGTGTTCCCTTTCTCTGCTGGTGATCAAGACTTTTGAGGGTTCAGGGAGCACACGGAGAAAGCCTTCAACTTTTTGATCAGCAACCTCTTCGTAGCTGTCAAGGATGAGCAAACAACGATTTCCCTCGAGCAACTTTCTGACCCCTTGGTACTTTACCCCCTGGGGCTTATTGGCTAGCTCGAATTGGTGGAAGGCGTCTCGAGCAATCACATCCAGGAGGTGTTCAAGAGTGACACGCTGCGATTTCGCATCGACCCAAATGATGCCTTCGAAAAGCTTTTGGCTGAGAAGGCCGTGGGCCACCTCCAGTGCCAGCGCCGTTTTACCAACCCCTGGCAGCCCATTGACACTCACGATGAAAGCTCGGCCGAAGATTTTGTCGAGAAGCTCTTCCTTTTCCTTCCTCCGCCCTACGAAATTGGGCTCTCTGGGTGGCAAGGCGTTGTGATACACGGAATCAGGCAGCCCGTATTGGATTATTCCGCTCTCTCTGGCTACCCTGATATCCACCGCGAACATGACCCGCTGTCCCTGAGTGTTATGGGGGAAGTGAGAGAGCGCCTCCGCTTCTGCATCCGTAAGTGCCTTGAGCCTCCCGCGCTCATCTGGCGGTATGCGCGTAGCTTCCACGACGTATATTCGGCCCTCGGCCACCAGTCTGGCAGCCATCCTCCCGCTCAGGGCGACCCTCTCGTTCTTGAGCGCGGGGAGGTCATCGACCCAGTAGCCGAGCACTGCATGGAAACCCCCAGCGCTTGAGCAGGTGACGATGATCAAAGGGTAGATACTGATCCGTAATAAGCAGGCTGCCAAGACAAGACTCCACTCTAAGCAATTGCCATCTCCTTCGTCCAAAACCTCCCTTGCTAGTCGGATGAGTTGCACCTGGCGATACCACAAGCACGGCTCAAGGCGATAGGAATTATGCAACCCCTTTTTCGGCTTAGCCCGTTGCAGGCCCTGGAATATGGCCTCAACTTGAGCCCGTACGCGCGTTCTATCCCCACTTAAGTACCCATCAAAGGACGGGTCAAACCAAGGAGGGATTTTTTTCAATAACTTCTTTGCCTCCTGCACGATCTTTTCCACCTCTGTCAAGTGCTCCTGAACAAAGGTAGCCAGGTCTGCTCGCGCCTGCTCGTCTCCGTGCCTCAGCGCAAGCCGGACATTCCAACTCGCCTTCGGTTGAGCGGTCATCATCCTCATGCCTCCTTGTCAGCGGATCGCGCGGCAAAGTCGCCCTAAGCACCGCTGTACCTGTCGAAGATGTGGACATAGCCCAGCTGCTCAGCTTGAGCCGTTACTCGAACGTTTCGATTCTCGGGTATCGGTCATGTTTAACTCGCTGGTTTCCCCCTGATCGCTACTGCGTCAGACATGCGTGTCCTCATGGAGTCCGCAAAAGGCCACATAATTTCATCTGAGTCAAGGCGCTACTTGCGCGATCAACCATTCCGCAATTCTGCTTGATTCTGACCGCAACCGAGGGCTGCAGCCCGATCTTTGTGCTCCGCTTATCCTCGAAGGCACCCCTCTAAGTATGCACTTGTCGGAAGTCTCTTACGGCAAGTGAAATTTTCCCCGCGCCATAACCCCAGTCGCCAAGCATTCAGCGGCAGCTCCCAAATGGGGCCTCCTCTCGCTGCAGACGTCCTTCTCTTGCCCTCAGGGGACCTTGACCGCAGAACCTTGCCGGTCTACCCTAGGGGACCAGAATCTGGGTTTACTTAGAACCGCTTGGACACTCGCCGCACGCCTGAGGCCAAAGAGAAACAAACTCGCGGTCTGAAACAATGTGTATCTGCCGGAGGACGTCCAGTCCTAGGACAGCATGCTTCCCGTACCACTCCTCGGGCACCAGTATGGGCATTCTAAATGTGAGGCCCGGCGTTCCTCTACGGGGGGAAACCAGGCTGAGGCAAGCTTCAAACACACCAGCTGTCACCACTCTTCCAGTGAGCCCTAGAAGGGGAACTAGCCCCACCCGCTTCTCGAACGGGAAGGCATTGTCATGTACAAAGGTTCTGGGGACAATGGTCATGTCAGAACCCGTATCAAGGAGAAATGTCACCCATCGGCAATATGCGACATCCGAAGAAATGTCCTGAACCAATAGTTCGACCACCGCTTCCCAATTCTCAATGGCCTGACGTGTCCCTCTCACTGACTGGTACTTTACCTGTCCTACCCGTCGATATTTGACGCAAAAGCCATGACCAGATGCACACGGAGCCGCCACTGTTGAGAGGCCAGGCTTACACCCCTGGGGGTAACTGGTCAATCGAGCCGGAACCGGACCGTGCATAGATTAGCTCACCTCCTTCTGCTCCTAGTGTTCACGAGAGATTAGGTTCAAGATCAGGGGCTGTTCCCAAGCTTGATGGACAGCCCTCCAATCCCTGAGCGCCTCCTCAAGCTCGAAGGCGTCTCTACCGCGCGCGATCACTTTCACCTCCGGGTGATGCCAGAGGGCAACCAGTTGTCCACCGTACTTCTCCTCAAGCTCAGCATAATGTTCCGGAAGCCACTGCTTCGAGATGATACGCTTTTGTTCTTCCCGAAGGTCAAGGAAACGAAGCCGCGCCACTGCTGAGTTGACGACCACCCTTGGGGCCTTTATTTCTCGTCCTCCCGGTCCGGAAGGCACGTCCTGCTTTATGATATAGTCCCACGCGCCGTGCCGCATCGCCTCAACGCACTGCCTGTAATCCGGAAAGCCGGTGAAGATAATGCGCACCGGTCGCTCATGATGTAATTCCCGGAAGATGTCATAGAGCGCTTGGAGCCCGCTCAGCTCCTCCTCCATGCGGACGTCGAGTACCAAAACATCATAGTTCTTCGCCCGGACCCGCTGGATGCACTCCGTTGCGCTCTGTGTTACATCCACATCAAACTCGTACGGGCAGTCCTCTTCTCTGCCTGCCTCACTGAAGCTTTCCTCCAGAACCGTGCGATACCCAGGTTCGTCGTCGGCTATGAGCACGGTCTTCCTTATTTTCTCGGCCATCGCATACCCTCCTTTCAATTTTGTCCTGCAATGGGTAAATACAATTCGAAGCGGACGCCTCTGCCTGGCTGGCCGCATTCCAATATAGTGCCCCCGTGAGCTCTCGCGTCTTGCTCAACGATAGCCAATCCGAGGCCTGTGCCGCCTGTGGTGGTATAAAACGGCTCAAAGATTCTCCTCTTGTTGGGAAGATCGATGCCGGGGCCGTTGTCTTCGTAGATCAGTTTTACATATCGGCCCCCTTTCGGGAGGCCTGCTTGCAGCGCGTCGGCCTCGCTCGCCAGTGCGGCGGAAATACGCACTTGTAAGCCCGAAGGTCTGTGACGTTGAGAGTCTTGTACGAAGTTGGCAAAGTCGTCGCTCAGCCTATCGAGGTCGACTATGACCGAAGGGAGATTGGGCTCAGCATCAACAACCTCGATACTTGCGCCTATTTGGGTAAGGTTTCTCTTCGCCACCTCTCCGAGCTTCTTAACAAGCTCCCCAATCGAGAGTTTACTGGATGGTTGGCGCAACTCCGCACGAGAAAACGATTCAAAGTCGCTCACCACTCTCTGTGCTCTTTGCGCCTCCTGCCATGCCATTTCACACCACTCCTTGCCCTCCTCATTCAGGCCTCCCTTGGTGGCTATCCTATCGATTCTATCCGTGATGATGGGCAGAATGTTTCTGAGCCTGTGGGCGAACATGCGAGAAGTCGTTCTTAATGCCTCAAGCTGGCGCATGCGTACCAACTGTTGAATCCACCGCGTGCCCTGAATAGCTAGCGCCGCGTAGGCCGCGAACATCTCTATCACTCGCTTCTCTTCGGGTGTGAACTGATGGTACGCTCGGTAGTTGATGAACAACACCCCCACCGTCTCAGTACCTGCTATCAAAGGGATTCCGGCGGACGACACAACCCCTTCGCGATCTACGAAGGATGGTCTTTCAGGGAGCCCGTCCCCTGCTGGCACGGTCTCTCGAGCTCGCATCACTCTGTCTTGGCTCGCATTCTCGCAATACCGTGGCTCACCCGCTGCAACGATCCGGTATGGGGCGTCTTCCCTAAAGAGGCGGGCGCACATCCATTCTGGGTGCTGGAAGCGCCCGCTAAGGATAGGCGGGTAATCGAAACTTTCCTCTTCCTGAAAGTATTGGTAGAGAGTCACCAAGTCTGCCTCAAGCACCCTCTCAGCGTCCCTGGCAATTTCGTTGAGAAGTTTTGACAATTCCTGCGGCGACTGGAACGTAATCTTACTCAGTTCTTGGGCGACCTCGTGCAGACTCTCCAGTTGCTTCATTCTCTTTGCCGAGACTATGAACGTGTCCACTGCCAACCGTTCAATAACGTTTCCCACGCTCGCAGCTCGTTCGGCTAGCAGGCTGGTGTGCTCTTCGGTAAACCTGTGGGGCTCTGGGCTATCCGCACAGATGACGCCGACTGTCCGGGCGCCAGACTTGATGGGCACGACTACCAGTGATCTAAAATTCAGCTTACCGACTGGCGGTTTAAAGCGTTGATCTTCAGTTACGTCGCCACAAAGGTACGGCTCCCCTGTGGCAGCCACCATGCCAGCTACTCCTTCTTCGATTCTGAACCTACGATGTTTCCTCTTGGGGTCGTACTCCGGGCCGCGCCGCTTGACGATCTCCAGCGTCTTTTCCTTCTCATTCAGCAACATTAGGGAACCTTGAAAGGCTCCTACCGCCCTGAGCCCTTCCTCTAGGACGGCATCAAGAAACGCATCAAGCCCTTGATGTTGCGCCTCATCAAGGAAGTCAGTATGCTTCTCGGCATTCGGTGTCTGCGCCATAATGACCTCCCACAAAACATTACCCCGCGTGTTCGGTAAGCCTGATTCGAGGGACGTCGACTTCACCGTATTGGGGCCCAGTCCTTCCAGGCCAGTTACGCTGCGGCCTCTCTGGTCCCGGTCACTTAATCCGGCCTTGAGCAACCATTACTCACGAGCTTAGGAGTGCCTTCGAGATCCACGATCTCCGATCGACAAAACCAAGCCTCCGGAGTACAATGTGGTTGACTATCTTGACATCAATGTCGACCGGAACCGTCTGCCGCTGTCTCGTTCACCGCCCACTGCTCTCGGCCGGGCCCCACTGGCCTGATTCTTCCAAAAACCTCTGGCCCCTGCTGGTGCCTTAACCCCTGTGCGCCGTCCCGCTTTCTACCCGTCCCCCGTCCAGTTACGCCTCTCCTGCCAAAGCACACCCACGCAAAGAAGCAAGATCCCTTTCCTCGAGGCTTCTGCCCCTTCGCGCTGCGGGACAACATAGAAAATGTCTCTCTCTGGCACTATCGCTCGACAGGCTCAGGGGCCCGCTCGGCCTGCTGAGTTAGACGCACTTACTCTGATACAGGCCCTTACTGTCTCTCCACACGGCCCGACGTGCTGTGTGGCTTCACTTGGTCGTATGGCACAATGCAAGATCTGCCGCCCGCTCCACTGGCCGAGGAGGGCACTGCACCATGCAACAGACTCTGCCAGCTTGAAGGAAGGTGCCGCCAACAATTCGTCCTTGGGATCCAGTGTCTGCGCCTGCCTGTGAAAAGCTCCCTAAACTACTCGGGCCGCCGACCGGAGCCACCTCAGCGCGAGCGCCACATTGGCTCCCCAGAGGTCCTCCGAGCTAACGTGCCCCACCACGTCCAATGTCCACGGGTCCAAAAGGAGTTCGACCAATGCTGGACCAGCAACTCAGGCAAACTTCTGACCACCGCCAAACGCCACCTCTCGCTTGCCCTTTACGCAACAAGTACCCGAAATACACGGGGTATCCAGTAGTACCCCGTAATCCCACCTCCAAGAGCAATTGGCAGCTCGTTGCTCTCTATAATGTCAGATTTCACATTCGAGGCACAATTCCCTCGTTTCCCCCTTAAAGGAAGTTGCACTCCTCCGGCTGCAAGCTGCTCCTCCCCCGATCTTTGCCTGAGGCCAACCCCCTAGGCCCAGCACCCAAGAGTGCACTGACATAGTCCAGACCCACACCCCGCCTCCAATGGCCACCCTGCTTTTGAGGTATCAGGCAGCAAGAAGGCACCGCACCGTGCGGAGCTTCGCCGCTACTTCCGTCCGCCACAAACCAACGCGGCAGTTGACAGATTAGCGCCCCCCGGCCTTCACCGCTTGCGAGTCCTCAACGGCCGTTCCCAGCGGTCGACGCCCTCTCTGAATGGGCGGAGACCCTCGTCGCCCTCTGGCAACGCTCTAAGTCGTCGCCCAAGAACTGCTCCCCGTGTCTTCACCGCCCCTCGGACACGCACCCTGTCGAGGCACCCGCACGGCCGCTCCCATGCCTTCAGTCCCTCCGCAAATGCTCTGACCATTGGGTTCGTCTCGTTCGTAGTGTTGAACCTGTGTACCATCTCAGCAACCTCCATTGTCCGGACATACACCGTACACAGCAGGCAACTCCTGCAGTAAATCCTCCAAGTACAGAGACTGCCGAACGCCTTCTATCCCGCACGGATAGGTGGGAATCTCCGGTTTCGCGGGGATGGGCCCGCGCATGTCCTCCATGATCTCCAAGATCCGCTTCCCGACTTCCACATGAAGCGCCATAGGCGGATCCTCAAGGAAACTGCCCTCTACCACGGAGGACAAGAAAACTCCGTATGGGTCCGCGTTCAATGAGAATTCAAACTGGACCCGCGCATTCTCGTCAATAAGATAGGCCTTCGCCTTCTTCTTAATGTCAAAAAGGACCCTGCGGTTATTCAGACCATAAATATCCAAAACCTTGGTGTCATAGTCGTGTTCTTGTCCGAGTTGCTTCACCCCCCGGACGCCCTTACCCACGTACGTTTTACCCTCCACCACGTTGCCTGCATAGTCAGCACACACAAACTCCACCGCAGCAAAGGTTTCTCTCTCGATTTCGCTTGGTTTTTCTGGATCGCCATCCACTCCGAGATACCTGCCGGCTTTCACCGTCGTTACTCGCAGGGTCTCGACGCGGCAAAAATGAGCCAGAATTGCGATGACGTGGGGCACGACATCAAGAATCACTCCCTGATTGAGGGCTTTGGTTCGCTGCTCGTTCTCGATGGGACCGTCCCTCTGCACTCGTGGGTTATACGTGGGATCGGCGCCACTATGGTCTTCAAAGAAATAGAACGTAAATTGACTTACCCCTCCCCCAAGGAAAGGAAGAATCACTGCCATCTGCTCCCGCGTAGGAAGTACGCGGGCCCTGTAATGATCGAACGCAAGCACTAGTGAATCATAGGGGGGAACCTTGCCCAGAAGGCGACGCGCGGCATCGAGCGAGGCTTCCAGCGGCTTTTCAATGAGAATGTGCGTAGGCCGATGATTCCGACCCAACCACTCTTCAGCTACCGCCGCATGGCTGCAGTCGGGTGTGGCGACGATGACCACGTGTGGTCGAAGCATTCTGTACTTGGCAAGGTCGTCCGGGTCGGACTTGTCGAGATACGCTGCCCCCCAACTCTTGACCTCGGCAATGATGCGTTGCATCTTTCCCGCCAAGCCCGGATCATTCCTCCAATAGTCACTCATGTCCACAAAAGTCACCTCAATCTTCCGCCTGCCGCGCCACTCATCCACCAGGGACTGCAAGGCCGGCCCATAACACCTATCCACCACATCGCCTACCCCTTCTACTACTAAGTTCAGCTGTCCCTTGCCAACCACTAACCTTTCTCGTGAAGGTCGCGCTCTCATGGCCCTCCCTCCTCTATCTAGTGGCGAGCCACTCCAAGACCCGGGCGCACACTCGTACTCGCAACCTCTTGCTCTCCCCGGGCTTCAGCACCATCATGTTTGCCTCTATGCCGCGCTCCTGCAAGTTAAAACCGTCGGTGGGACACGTATAGGGCTCGATACAAAGCGCCCTACGCGGAGCCGGTGGTTTGTACACAACCGCATGGGGGAAATCTCTCACGTCAAACTCAACCGTAATCTCCACTGCTTTCACCGGATCACGCAGCTTGCAGCGCACCAGGCCTTCCCCCTCCGCTACCAAATCCGTGAAGATGTCATCCAGGAGTATGCCATGCACGGACGTAGGGGCCCGGAGATCGAAGGAGCCCTCCACCGGAAAAAGCCTCCCGGTCGGGAGATTTTCGCTCAACTCCCATCTCTTCCGCGCCGGGATCTGGATCGTCGCCGCCTCGGAGCAGCTAAAATACGGGTGAAGTCCGAAGCCGCACGGTATTTCGGTGGACCCTGTGTTTCTGATCTCCGTTGTCAGCTCCAGACAACCGTCCTTGAGTCGGTGCGTCACCTCCAACTCAAAAGGGAAAGGGAACTGGTCTAGAATCTCTTCAGGGTAGTCATCCGCCCGCAGGCGGGAGGTGACCCAAGCGCCATCTCGCCCGCTCGCCCCACTGCCGAGTACCTCCCACTTCTTATCCCGCACAAAGCCGTGTCTGTTTGGCTGCACCCTGTACCGCTCTCCCCGGAACATGAACGATCCGTCTCGCACCCTATTTGGAAAAGGGAACAGGATCGGGATGCCGTAGCTTGTCGGTCGCTCCGAGAACTGCTCCAAGCTGACCGGCTCAAGGATAGGCTGTCCGCCCACAACAAAACTGAAACAGTTGTCTCCCCATTGGGGGGCCACTCGTGCGTGGCCAAGTCCTTCCTGACACAGGCTGAAGATTTGCACACCATTCCATAGGTCCGCGGAGACAGAGTAGCTGCTGCGCATGGCTAGAGCCTCCGAGCCTCTTAGTTTCTTGCTCGCACCACCACCCGGGCTTGGGCGGCGTCTGCGTTTTTGTAAGGAATGGGAAGACAGATTAGCTCGAAAGATCGTCTCCCAAATCTGTCTGCCACGAGGTGCAGATTGACCAAAGTTTCGATAAGCAGAATGTCCCTCGACAAAAAAAGGCGGTGCGCAGGACTGTCCCAACTCCCCTTTGGGTCGAAGGAAAAAGAGTCGATGCCAACGACGCGCAGAGACACCTGAGCGCTATCCAGGGCGTGGAGCAAGAGTTCTGCGGCCTGGCTCTCGAGATAAGGGAAATTGATGTCTTGTGTGACGCCGCGCTCAATCACCTTGTCGTACCCGGTGCGGAACAGAAGAGCTGAAATCTGTTCTTCGACAAGCCTCTTCACAAGTGCCTGGTTAAACACCTCCTCCACAATTGCCGTGGTAATCGTCCGCACGTAGCCGCTCTCCCCGTCCACAAAGGACTGTGTCAAATCAACAAGGACCCCGGTGTTAGTGAACGCCGCCACGCCATATGTGTCGATCGTCCTTCCGCCCGGGATCTTGTGCGCCGGGGCGTCGACGTGCGTGCCGTGATGCGAGCGAAGAACCAGCTCCGTGTAACCGGACCTTACTCTCCCATCTGTCGTCACCTCCGCCGGCATGATCACCACCCGCGGCGCAGGATCGGTGGGGTACTTGCTCCCACCCTCATCGATCACGTAGGTCAAATCGATAAGCACCACTCCCCGCCTCCGTCAAAGTCGCACAGCCCGTGCGCTGGAAAAGGGCGCACCGCTACAAACGGGACAAGACTCACTCTTCTGTCTCTTCCGGAAGCAAGCTCCCCGGCCTGCGCTGCCGCCGATACCGCCTTGTACGCTCATCCGTGTCAGTCCGGTCCAGAATCTTGACGATCCAGCTCGGCGGAATCCGCCCCCTATACAGCACCTCGTGACCTTCCCACGTCCACCCATTCTTGATAAGAGTACCATCCGGATAATAAGACGGTCCGCCAAATTCTTTATTGGGGTTGCGCCCGGCAAGATACTGGCCGTACGCTGCCACTGTCATCGGTTCTGCACCCCGCGAGTCCCCCAT
The DNA here is from genome assembly GCA_034506335.1 of candidate division KSB1 bacterium. Lineage (NCBI taxonomy): Bacteria > Pseudomonadati > Candidatus Zhuqueibacterota bacterium. The sequence continues at coordinate 47,584 of JAPDPR010000014.1, read as the reverse complement.
GTCACCCATCTGAATCATTTGGTCATCAGGGATGCGCACCACAATCTTGGCCATCTGCTGGTCATGCCTTGCGGTACCTTTCTTCCAACTACAAGGCGCGTTCCATTGGTTGGTCAACGTTTTGTCCCCCTGGAGGAGTGGGTGCAAAAACACCCCCTTCTCTCCTTTGCCCGGGCGCAGACCCAGGCGTTTAATGCGCTTGAGATTCTTCTTGGGCGTAAAGTGGACGAAAAGCATCCCACCGGTCCTCCTTGAAGAAGTTAATCGGTCTTCCCAGGGCCTAATTGCCGCAGCGGCGCGCCCCCCACGGCCTTGAGCGATGTGGTCACCCTTTGCGGCTTTGGTTGCCCGCCGCGTGCCCTTGCCAGCGCCTCGGCCACTTTCTGCGGGTTTGGGTTGTCTCGCGATAAGAGCGCTGCCGGATAGAGCTGCCCACCCTGCTCAACTTTCATCGTCACTCTCCTCTCCACGTCCTCCGAGCCTATGTAGTAGCCTTCGGGGATGTAGGTGATCCATTCGCGTTCTGAGAAGGCGAGCAGGGTGGCGAGCAGTATTCCTTCGCGCGCAGCCCACAGCATAACGGTGCCGTCCCGCGAACCGCTTGCCACCACCTCCCCAGAAGGGCTGAACGCCACCGAGGTGACGCTACGGCTGTGGCCGGAGCGGACCAGAAAGTGCAGGCTCTTGAAGAACTTCTCCACCTCTGTTGCCATCTGGGAGCTTGCTGGCGCCCCAGGCTGGACCCTGGCAACAGCTCGAGTATGATTCATGTCCTCTGTCATGGCCTCTTAGCCTCTCAGTTGAACCTCTCTGCGAAGGGCTCCTTTCCCAGGAGCAAATTGAGTCTCCGCCAGGCCTGGTCGATGTCGTACTTGCGCATGCGGAGCATAGTCTCCCGGAGATTGATCTCCTCATCCATGTGTGCCTGCCAGGCCTGGCCATAGGAGGCAGCATCCTGCCGCACTTCCTCGATCCTTTTCTCCAGGTGCGCTCGCGTGTCCTGCAAGGCGAAGAGGCGATCGACGAGTGCACAGACGGAATCCGCCATCTGACGCTCTGGGGACGCGCTCCCGAATGGTTCCAGCGCTCCTTCCAGCGCCTCCAGCCACAGACGGTCCTCGCGGTGCTCTACAAGCTGGGTGAACCACATGGCTTCCGGTGGATTTTTGTCGGGGTGGCACAGACAAGCAAGCCTCCGGTACAGCCGCCGGCAGACCTGGGCATCGTGGACGGCCCTGGGGTCCACAACAGTGATCTCGATTGGTGGAGTCTCTTCCTCCTCCGTGTTGTGCTCCACTTCGCCGAGTTTCTTTTCCAGCCATTGGGTATACTCCTCCAGCACGCGCGAAAGGGGCGGGATCTCCTGCCGCTCGCGCAAAGCGCGCTCAACGTCAGCTATCTTGGATTGAAGGAAGCCCCGCTCTTCTTCCCTCAAGAGAATCTCCCTCTCCCGCTCGGCTATGCGCGCCTCCTTACTGAGGGCCGCGGCCTTGGCGTATCGTAGCTCCCTCTCCTCTGTGAGCAACCTCTCCAGCTGCTCTTTGAACATGCGCGACAGATGCCCCTCTGTAGCCGATGACCTCGCTTCCTTGAGGAACTCTGCCCACAGTGAGTCGATGACGTCCACAGGGTGGTCTGCGGGGATAAGTCGGACTCCCTTGGGGTACGTCACCTGTTGGGCCAACTCTTCCTGCTGGCTGCGGGCATAGAGGACCGTGGTGCCTTCTGGGAACGTTGAACGCTGCAGGGCCTCGGGCATCCCCTCCACCCCTACTAGCCCAGACACACCGGGGCCAAAGCCGGCGCCGCATACGAACAGCGATTCGGGGAATTCGAAAGGAACCTGCAGGTCAGAGACGAGCGTATCCCGCACGGCCTTAGCCAGGTACGATAGCACCATGCCGGCGTGTATAGGCAGCAGCGACTGGTAAGGTCCTTCTGGCACCTGGAACAGAGCGCAGCCATAGGGCTTGTGGCTCCCCCAGTGGTTTTGTTCAAATACCTCGCGGAGCTTCCCCTTAAGGCGGCGAGAGTATTCACCCACCCACTGCACCGCGGCACGGGCCACCTCCTCCAGGCCGCCATCCTTGACCGTTACCAGGCCGTCGGGCTTATCGCTGGCGCAGAAGCGCACGGCAATGGGTACCAGACTGGGAAGCGGCTCGTCGTTTCGGCGCGCGAAGACGGCCACTCCTTTTTTCGGCTTCTCAACGGGTGGAAAGAAGGGCCGAAAGTATCGCTTCAGCTCGTGGTGCTCCTCAAGGAGCTGGGCAATTTCGCTGCCGCGCACGTAGGCCTGGTCGGCACGATCCTGACAAGGAACATAAGAGCCCTCCACTCCGATCACCATCCCACTCTCTCGTTCCAATACGGGGGCACCGCTTATTCCCCCCAAGCCCTCGATGCGCGAACCATGGATATTGAATCGCTGCACCGTCGTTTCCCCTTCAATGCTGTCAATCAGCGGTTGCGCCGTGTCGATCTCCCCATCCACCAACCACCCTTCAAGTTTTTTTCCTGCATCGAGGTTATCCACTTCCCCCCTCACCGGGTAACCGTAGATGGCGACCTGGCGTCCTGCCCAGAACTGCCTGCGTGCTCGCACTGGGAGCTCAGGATCGAGGTAAGCCACGGGTAACGTCTCTATGTCAAAATCGGCTTTGCAATCGGTGAGCCGCATAGCTGCAATATCCGCCCGCTCCGAAGACCACTCACGCACCCACTCCAGCTTGATCCTCCCACCTTTGTAGTAGCCCACAAAGTGGTTTTTCGTGGGGCAAGGACGAACATTGTGGTCGGCAGTGAGGGCCAACACTTCTTCGCCTTGCGAGTAGAAAAAGAAGCCAGTGCCCCAATAGTGGTAGGTCCGCCCTCGGTACTTGTGGGCCTCCTCCAGGCGAATGACGAAGGTTGCCCTGTTAAGCATTTCCACCACCTTATCCAGCGCGAGCAACGCCATGTTCCAGCGAGGGGAAGGTTGTACAGGCATATCGGGCCTCGGAACCGATGAACGGGCTAAACGACGCTATACGACACGCTTCCGCCAGGCAGATTTGTGAGAGCCGGGCCCTTCAGAATGAATGCGAGTACCGCACTTGCCTTTGGTCGAAAGTCGGGAGCGGTGAACAGAAAACCACCCTTGGGATATAACCACCAAGTCCAGCAAAATACGCTGGCTCCATTGTCCAGGATGACGCCGTCCTTGGCTCCGGCTTCTTTCAGCCAGTGGGCGACTTCCTCCGGCGTTCCCTCTCGTTGGAGAATGAAGATGCTGTCGTCCGAGAGCCCGAGGCAGTTATGGAGAAACCGATTGCGCGGCACCCCTTTTTCTCGCAGCGCGCGGAGGGCATTCTCGCGAAATCGTGCAGGGTAGCCTTCGTAAACCTCCGCTTGGATTTGCTGACCTAATGGTTGCCCACCATCAAAAGCCAGCACGTGACGAATGTCGTAAAACTGCTCGATGATCTCCTCAATGGCTACCACTCGTCCGTCTCTCAGGACCCAATTAGCATAAACGCACCAGCTAATCTCTTCGGTGATCTCTGAATCACCCTCAAGTACCTTTTCTCCTTTGAAGCGTAGAGCCCGAACCGCCAGTCCTCCGTCCCGATGCCTGACCAGACAGGAGTAAGAGGAATAGTTGAGGGGATCGCCTTTGACGTGGAATAATCGTGGAGTCTCCTCCTTTTGCCAGGCGATGAATCCATGGTTATTCCCCACGTTGCGGCTGCCAATGACAACAACCCGGCGCTTGGGTCTCCCCTCGGCGTCCAAGAGCCCAGAACCGCGCTCTGCCAGGAGCCTTAGGTGCTCTTCTACAGGAACCTTGCACTCTCCAAGTCTTCGCAGTTCCTCAGGATCTTGCTGGCCTTTGTGCCGCAGGAGTCCAGGCAGTGCCATAAAGCGGTCCCGGCTTGCAATATGAAAGAGGGTTTCTTCAATCTCCGACCTCGGAATCACGAGCAGCAGGTCGTTTCGCAGGCCAGCTGATTTGTGAATGCGTACTTCCATTTGCAGTTCCTTCTCCAGTATCTGACAAGACTCAGAATCGCCCGGTCGTACGCAAAGTCACTTTACTAGAATCCCGAATAGACAGCACACACACCAGAACAAATGTCGCCTGCCCCGGTAGGGTTCAGCTCGATAGGCAACTCAGGCCACATGACTGGTACCACGGCCACAGAATAAGCACCAGGGTCACGCGCCACATGGTAACCTGTCTCAACGACGAACTGAAAGATCTTCTCGCCCACTTTGGTCAGGCCGCTGGGAGAATCGGGATCGCCGTAGCGCAACGTAAAACGGGTGAAATCGTAGGCGAACTCAATCAGCGTCCGGAACCCATTGGCCAGGAGGATAGGAGACAGTGAAAGAGTAGCGCGGCCAGGGCCCGAGGTAATGCCGAACGCTTGCTCGATTATCCTTTGAGCTTCTTGGGCTTCATTTCGTGCGTTGGTGAAGTCTTGCTTTCGCAATGCCTTCTCCGCGGCCTTTAGGGCCTTTTCCGCTCGGGTGATATCCTCATCTGCAGCTTCTTTCGTGGCTTGCGCGATAATATCCCTGGCAGTGGCCATAGCGTAATCGGCCTCCAGATAGCCGCGCCAATCGCCAATGGTCCGCTGGAGGACAGCAAGCACGACTATACCCTTAGCAAAGAGATCGGCCTGGATCTCCGCGCGCATGTCGCCGGGCGACCCTCCCTTACGCAGGATCAAGTCCACATCGTTCCCGTGGATGTACAGGCGCTCCAAATGCAGCTCCTGGGCAAGCCGCATAGCCCGCTCGTAGCGTTGATAGATTGCACTGGCACCACCTGTCACGGTAACCGGTGGAACATAGTCTGGCAAGCTGGTGATCTGGAGGAGCTCGCCATCATTAATTCCAGCACTTCGGATCACACCCCTGAGGGCTTGAGCAAACGGTCGAATACGATCTTGACCGGGATCAGCCCCACCGCTGATCTCTAGATGGATCTTGGCTGGCCCCTTGGCGATCCATTCAAGTTGTTGTCGCAATGACTCGGTCCCCATGTAGTCCACTGGGTCTGTGAACTTCTGAGAATACGTATGGAGTGCCGGAGCATTCAGGATGATATAGTCGTAATTGCTGATCTGATCGATGGCGGCTTTGTCCAGATACTCGATCCACAAAGTACGATTGTCCACTCGCCAGCGGACGAAGCCGGAGAAAAATGGCCACTCATCCGGATCAACAGCAGGTCCTGGGAACCAGGGGGTAGGGTGTCCACTCTCAAGGAATCTCATCCTGACTTGGTCCCACACCCCCTGGTGGGCTCCGACGTAGCGGTAAACTCGAAAAATGACGCGATCGTCGTGCCTGGCGGTGCAAGATCGGTTGCCAACCTGCGTGGTGTGTCCCTGCTTGTAGGTAAAGATATCGCTGCTGCGGGTCGGTTGTGGGGATAACTCCCCCCCCACCTGGTATGTGCCCGGCTGGTTGACGCACGTCACCTGGGGCGGATTGGTGTTCAAGTCCAATCGGAGAGGTTGACCCTGGTACAAAGAAGCCATGACATCGGAGTGATACATGGCGTATAAATGCACTTGGGGCAGACCGAGTTGGGCAAGAATGTCTGAGATGATTCCCGGGGCACCGCCGAGGACTCTTCTAACGAAGCCTTGTTGGGTCAGCCAGCTGACCGCCTCACGCAGATGAGCGCGCAGGGTCTGGCCTCGGACAACCGGCTTCTGTCCCGGAGGGTTGCAATGGAAGTATGAAATTGCTGCGATCACCTCGTTCAGATCGTTGACCTCCTGACCTACTCTGGGGTCAGTGCTTCGGTTCTCGGCGATCTGGGAGCTGAAGCTCTCTTGCCGTGTGGCCCATTGGACGAAGGCATTCAATCCCTCCTGAGTAATGACGTTGTCCGTCACTTGCGCGAAGGCACATAGGACGGACTCCTGGGGAGGCTCCTGGTCCAGATGCCTGCGAAACCGTGGGTGCCAAAAGCCGCGTACCACAAGAAAGAGCTTGGCCCCGCCGAAGGTCTCCACAAACTTTTTCACGGCACCCGACTTACTTTCGAGCAGCTCGTCCACCACCTGCTGCTGCAAGGACAGCCACCCTTCAGCGAACCTGGCAAGCTTGTGAAGCAGTTCCTGAAGGAAATCCCGAAGCGTCCCAGTTACTTCTTGCGAGGCTGGCTTGGCCATGTCTGGTCCTCCGCGCAATGCCGCATTCCGGTTTGCGTAATGTGGGCACGCCCGCCTTGTCCTGCATCACATCAAGAGCAGGCGAACCATGAGCTGCGCTGGGAGCTTTGTGATGACTAGTGGCCCCTTATCGTGGAAAGTACATCGAGCACAGTGTCCCGAACATAGGAAGAGTGATCTTTGTGCCCGATTTCCTGCAGAGCTTCAACAACGCGCTCCGCTGCAGGGTCTAATTTCTTGAGCGCGGCAGCCGCGCCGCCTCTTGTTCTTACGGCTCCCCGAGTGCGGACAGCACCCTGACTCTGGGTAGCCACAGCCTTGCGTTCCCGAATCGCCAGCACGCCAAGGGCCTCCACAGCAAGAGCCCGGACATCCTCATTCGGGTCCTGTTTAGCCAAGGTTATAAGAGTTCGCGCAGCTTCAGGCCCACCGATTTTGCCAAGTGCTTCTGCGGCAACCAGACGAACCAAGGCTTCAGGGTCATTTGCCAGGTCGGCCAGAGCTCGGACTAGGTCTTCCCCACCCGCTTCACCGAGCGCGAAGGCCACTTCCCGCCGGACTTCCATCGGCTGCCCCTTGAGCTCCTGGAGCACCGTCTCCATATCCTGACGGCTCACCAGCGGAATACCCGCCTGACTCAAGGAACCGCGCGTGGCCACAGCACCCCGTGTCCTGACCCCGACACTCCGCAATCCGGCTGCCGCCTGCATCCGCTCCCGTGGGGTGGCAGCTCGTTTAAGCTTTTCCACCCAGCTTAGTGCCTCTTGCTTCAAGCTTTCGTCAGCACCCATTGGACTTCCTCCTGCCTGAGTTATTACTCCCAAGAGTTGAACCATATTACCTGACTTAACTAGCGCCATGAAATAACCATCGGGAGAACCGTGTTTCACTTTCCCAACCAAGCCTTTACCTTTGAACTTTCGATAAAGCTCACGTGCCTATTACGGTTCACCACAGGAGAATCACAGATCCAGAAATCCCGAACTGTGCCACACCGACGGGAGAGGCCCACCTTGGACGATCTCCCGCAAGGTGTCGAGGCATTGGCGACGAGTGAGCCCACAACGCCCCAGCACCTTGTCAACCTGACTCGGCGTTTCCAACAACACTCTCGCGAGATCGGCTTCGGTTATCAGCGCGCTACCTCCCCGTTGAGTAGCCCTTTCTTCGGCGCCTTTGATGACGGCTTGCCAGTTCGTACCTTCTTGCAACGGACGCCGAACTGGCTTGTCGGGCTTGAGAGAGTTCCGCGCCACCTCCGTGACTTTGTCCGCGACGTCCTTCCCTGTGCGGGCAAATACCTGCCGCATCAGCCCATTGTCCACACTGAGCAAGCCGAGGAGCAAGTGCCGTGCTCCAACGGACTCACTTTGCAACCGCTCCGCCTCTCGCCGCGCCCATGCGTCCGGCTAAAGACGCCGCAAAAGGCATCCGTTTGCGAATTGCGCGGCGGGTAACGCGAAGCTCCTCTCTTTCCTTTCTTGTTGCAAGAATCTGGTAGCCGACCATGCTTTCCATGCGGTGCAGCCGTTTGCTCCACGACAAGATCTCTCGTGTCGGGGATAAACGGGGCGTTGTCTATGGTCGCACTTTCTGTCTATGCCGTGACTCTTTGCGCCCAGCAGAACATTGTCCTCATCTATGCATTCGCAACTAAGAGCTCGGCCAATATGCTGTTCCGGGTCTGCTGCAGGTCTGACTAACCCACCTTGATGAGGTGGCGTTGAACGAAACCTCATGCGGCACGGCGGCACGCTTGCCAGAGCTTTCTCCGCTCCCGTAAGTCTCCTCCTGACAACGTTCAACTATGGTCGACCGTCGCATGCCCCTCACCTGCCTTCAATCACGAGACAGCGATTCGCCCAGGCACCTCAGGCCTTTGCAGGCTGGTCTGCTCCCACGAGCAGAGCCTCTTCCATCTTGGAGAGGGGCACCAGATCTCCGAAATGCAACCTGCACAGCCTTTCTGCAACAATGAGGGATAGTTGTCTGGGAGGGCAAGCCAAATGCATAGGAGAGCCCCCTCGTTTCCCCCTTGACAAGCATCAGAGACGCACGCAGGTTCGCCTCACAGCGCCCTAACAGACCCGCGCCGCATGCCTCGTGTGCTTTTACGTATGACGTCTCTTACCCCTTCGCATGGAGGTGTGCGCTCAAGCATCACCGCCCCTGCTTCCTCGTCCCCAATACTTCATCCCCGTCAGAGCGAGAAGCATTCTGCCTTCGGCTGTTTCGACACAAAAAAACTCATAGCCTCTCCACGGGAAACCCTTCTTCGGCCATTAATTTAGAAACTGTTCCGAAAATGTCAAGAAGAAAATTGCCCTTCGTAGGAATGAGAGGCTGGTGGAACTTTCCACCTGTTCTCACTCAACCTGGTGCCGTCGTGAACAACGCGATACCGATACTCGAATCGTTCGGCGATCTCCACCGACCGAAGTACCTCAAACGGCTTTCCCTCCTCGTCGAATGAGACCTGTTCCCGAACGACCACAGGCGTGGTGGGACTAATTTGGAGGAGCCAAGCATCGCTGGCGCTCGGCGTGCACACTCTGAGGATCTCGTCGGCAATGGTAAGGCGCACCCCGTACCTCTGTCGGTACAGGCGCATGAGCTCCGACAAATCCTCTGCAAAAATACCCGCACACCTGCTCGGAAGCAGGAAAACCGACTGTACCGCCAACGGGTGCGCGTCGGCAAGCCTCAGCCGCTTGATCCACACCACTTCGTCCTCGGGGGAAATACCAAACGCCTCACAAACCCTTCCCTCAGCCTCATACGCCTTGATCAGTTCTTTTGTCAACAGGCGTGACCCAGGGGTGAAGCCAGCGGCGCGTACCTGCTGAGAGAACGACACCACCTCTCCAAGGTCCTTTCTCACGCGTTGCGCGCGATCCACGGCGAATGTCCCTTTGCGGGGCCGCCGCACAACGTATCCTTCCATTTCCAACTCCAGGAGAGCGCGGCGAACTGTCCCTCGGCTTGCCCCCCACATCTTCTGCAGCTCCTCCTCCGTGGGGAGCCGGCCATCTTTGAATGCCCCCCGTTGTATTCCGAGCAAGAGTTCCTTCTTGATGCGAAAGTAGAGCGGCTCCCTTGAGTCGAAACTTAGCGCCATTGCGACCTCCCTGAGGTGAAAAGGCCCTGTCTAGGTATATTCATTCAATCGACTGTACAAATATACGAAACTTTGATCTCTCCGTCAAGGGAAAAGTGCAAGAGTACAGCATGCTTGCCTTTTTGCATCCCCTCTGCACCCTTTCGCGGTCCTTCGCGTTACCGCCCCTGCGGACGGGCGACCCCAGCTTCCCAAGCGTCTAGCTCTGGAACCGAGAAAATCCGTGTACGAGCGAAGGCGGGACTGGCCGCGGCAACAACCATGGTACCGGAAACCGAACCGTCCACACTCCCCGGTAGAAAAGGGTAGACGGCCTTATCGTCCGGCACTCACCCCAGACCCATAACACCGAGTGTTGGCGCGAACTCGGAGGCCTCCCGAGCACTCTTCCTCAGTGTGTTTCCGGCTGCGATTCCCGCCGCGCTCCTGGCAGCCTTCCACTCACGCCCCACCTTTCCTGCGATCAGGGATATGGTCATTTCCGAGCAGCTCGAGATTTTCCCGGCGACGGCACGTGTTGATACCCCATGCACCTTTTCGCGGAGTTCCACCAAGGGCTTTGCAGCTGATCTATTACCTTGCGATAACCAGATACAGGGAGACCCCTGGTAACCACACCACGCTGACCTTTCCGAGCTCCATACCGGGTGCATCAATTCTCCCCTTGCCAAAACAACTGAGGGCAAGATGTACGGGATTCACCTCTGCGGATCGCAAACCCTTAGAGACCGTGGAGAGTCTCCTTCCTGCGGTGAGAGGCCACCGCGGGTTTCTTGTCAGGAAATGGTGCACCCATCCATTCGCGGTGCTCCTCATATCCTCTGTACCGTTTGAAGCTCACGAGCCAACTTGAAAAACGCCTACGTTTCCGACCGCAAGAGATCCCTCCGTCACGTTCAATAACCCCCGGTGCACTCGTTTCGGTTGAGGAGCTAACCCAATGGACGAGCCCTCCAGCTTCCGCTGCCGCTGTGGTGATGCCTTACCCCACATTCTGCCCTCCTCGTAAAGCTGAACTTGCCTCAACCTTGCCGTTGACGCCTCTTCAGTAAACGCGCTCTCCTTTGCGAACAGGTGCGCAGCCCACATTCCCGCCCGTAGCACAGCCCGGGCCAATTCAACCGAACTGCTCAAGACCCCCCAGAGCGAGCCAAGAACCATTGATTTCTGCTTCTTCGAAAAAACACCAGTATCCCAGCCTGGGAGCACGAAGGTCAATGCGAGGATTGGCGGCGCACGCACAGGACAAAGGCAACTAAGAAAGCTGCGCGCAAGTCATCCTGACCTGCCTTAGCACAGCACCGCCCCTCGCTACCCGGTCAAGACAACTATCCCGAGCCTTATCGCCCTCCGCAATAAAACCTTGACTTTTTGCAAAATTTTCGTTAAATTTACAACGTCCTCGGGTACTTAGAATGGGCTGGAAGCAGGGCTTCTGCCCATCAGACCAGGGGAGATGACCCGCCTTGTACGCCAGCTGCTGGTCCGACGGGCAGGGGGACGAGGACGGCAATCACTTAGCGTCAGCACCAATTGCAGAGCCCTAGCCGCTACGTAACCACTGGCGGTCTGAGCACGACGGCGCGGTAATAAGGGAGCAAGGTTTGCGCCCCATCGCTGCGAGCGTTCCAGCTCCAGCCGGGAGTGCGACACCAGCGTGTCGGCCGAAGCGCGAACGCACCGTCGGCGCGGCGCAGGAAGATTAGTAAGGCGCACCGCGAGCACAGGGACCGAGTGGCCGCATAGCGGGCGGTCGCGGTCGGACTATACAGCGGACCACCACGGGGCTTAGTCATACCCATTGTTCCGCGGGGAAATGGATTTTGCCCGCCGCTGGTATTCTCCCTTTGCACAGCATCCTGTGTCCGAACGGCGTCGGTCCATGGAAGGGAGCACTGTCTCATTGTCTCCACTGGCGGCTGGAATATGAGAGACTTTGCTTTTCTTTGCGCGCCTCTGATCCTGGTGGTTTTCCTGTCTCCCGCCACCGTCGCGGCACCTACTGCGGGAGTTTTGAGCGGTCGAGCGCTTGACCGCACCACGGAGCGCCCTGTCGCTGATGTGGCCCTGCGCCTGGACGGGATCGCCATAGCGATGCGTACGGGGGCGGACGGCAAGTTCAGCTTTTCGGCCGTCCCCCCAGGCGTATACACACTCTCCGCACACCGTCTTGGTTATCGCGCGGTCACAATAGCCGGCGTAAGAGTAGCACCCGGCACTCATACAGACCTTGTGCTCCGTCTGGAACCAGCACCGGTTGAGCTTCCGCCCGTATACGTGACCGCTGACCGTACCATGACAGACCTTGAGGCCCACCTCGGAGGGATACGCGTAGTGATCGATCCGGTGCAACAGAGTCACCTTCCTGGCACCTTTGCAGATCCCTTGCGTGGCCTGCGCAATTTGCCTGCCTTTAGCATGGCCAGCGACTACAATGGCCTCCTCTATGCGCGGGGTGGCAGCCCCGATCAGAACCTAGTCCTTCTCGACCATACCGCCATCTCCTACCCTTATCGCCTACGACTCCTCATGGGAGGTGGCATCAGCGCCTTTCCAGCAGAAATCCTCAGTTATGTTGAGGTCATGCCCGGCGGGTTCCCGGCGCGCTTCGGTGACAGGACGTCCGCCGTCATCCAACTGCACACTCGAGAACCGAGTCGCGAACGTCGTTCCCTCGCTTGCCACGTAGATATGCTAGCAGCGTCCTCGGTCATAGAGCAACCTCTTTTGCGAGGCGCAGGCAGCGTGTTGATCGCGGGTCGGAGATCCGTCATCGACCTCATCGGCTCCGCCATAAGCAAGGGCCCGTATGCCTTCCCCCGTTTTGAGGACTTGTTTGCTAAGATGTCGCTAACCCCCTTGCCCGGCCACAAGATCAATGTGACGCTCGCGGGCGGGAACGAGAAAACCACTCTGGCGACCGTGGAGAGTGAAGAGATGGGCCTTTCTCAGGACTCGCGGTCAAGAGCACTCATGGTGGACTGGACCGCTACTGCCAATGAGCGTCTGTTGGTCGGCGCTTCATTGTCCCACACGAGCGACGCGAATTGGGTTCTGTTCGTTGACCAGCAAGATGCAACACGACGAGCCCACCTCCAGTACCGCACGGCTGAACACAGTGCAAGAGCCTGGTCCTATGTGCGCCTCAGGCAGGGTCTCGCCGTGGAAGCGGGGTGTTCGCTGACCAGCTCACACTCAGGTCTCCACTGGCAGTCGCGATGGCGCACGCCCCTCGAGCTGCCGGCCATCATCCAGTACGAACATGACTCAGCCACCATAGCAGCGTACCTCGAAAACCACATCCAACTCACTCCTCGCCTCGAAGCAGGGTTAGGCACCAGAACCGACTATTCGACGCTCAGCGGCGAAAAAGTTCTGAGCGCGCGCGTTAACGTGGTCTTCCATTGCACCCAACAAAGCAGAGTGTTTGCTGCCTACGGAGACTTTTACCAGTTTCCCTCCCTCTTGTCTACTATCTCGCGAAATGAGCCTGTCATTATCGCTGACGTAGCCCCTTGGTTAAAGGCGGAGAAAGCGACACACTACATCGTTGGTGGGGAGAAGGAATGGCCCAATGTTGGGGTAGGCAAGATTACGGGGTACTATAAGTCCTATTCACGCCTACTCGTGCCGCGTGACCGGATACTCTACCGAGCCTGCAATTGTGGTGAAGGCTACGCGGCCGGACTGGAGTTGTCTCTGGACAGACCGGCTTCCCCCTCCTTCCCTCTGACCTGCCACGTGCACTATGCCGCAACCCGCTCCCGCTATCGACGGGTCGGGAACACCACCTGGACCCCTGTTGCCTGGGAGCGTCCGCATACCTTTGTGACCCGTGTAGAAGCGAACGTTACGCGGGGCCTGGTGGCAGGGCTTGGGTGGAACTATGCCAGCGGCAGACCGCAACTGAAGGGCGGACGGACAAGTGGCAAATTCAATAGATTCGCCCCATACAGCCGACTCGACATAAAGGTCAGTTATTCCCTCTGCCTTCCAATCCGTAAACAGGTCTCGCTGTACATCGAGGTGTTCAATGTGACGAATGCACGGAATGTCTACGACATTACCTGGGACTTTCACTCCCCTTCCGGTGCCGGCCCAGGTCCGACCACAGTATACATGATGCCTCGCTTAATCTCGCTCGGCTGTGGCACCATGCTGTAAGGAGTCCACGCGGGGTGTGAGAAAACAGAGGTGATCGCACGAACAAAGGAGGGCCCTGACCATGTGAGTTCAGAGTTGGTACCGCAGGCAAGCGTTCGCGATGTGCGCGCTGCGGAAAGGTGAACGAGGAGTGCAGTTCCGGCTCGGCCCCGGCGGCCGAGGTCGGCGGGGCTCCCGTTCGGTGTTTCACTCACTTATTGCCAGGAGGCAAGAATGCGAAGCAAAAGACAGTGGCTACTGGCGACGCTGCTGCTTGGTGCGGTGGCGTCATTGGGACTGACTGCCCCGCAGCCGGCAGGCCCCATCGCCGTGGTGGCCGGCGCGGAAGGCGGAGTTGTCCAGCTCATTGACCTGACGAACAACACCCTCATCGCTACCATTCCAGTATTCGACCCTGCATCCCGCACCTACGGGGTCGTCCCCTTTGACGTAAAGGTCACACCCGATGGCCTCTGGGCCTACGTGAGCAGCGCGGCAACGCACCAGGTATATGTGGTGAACATGGTACTGCAGCGAATTGAGGCTGTGCTCCAGGTTCGCCACGGCCCCACGGAAATGGCCATCAGCCCAGACGGTGCCTTCGTCTACGTGAGTTGCTCACTCTCCGGTTATCAGCAGACTGAGTACATTTCGGTCATCGCGACCAAGGACCACACGGTCTTCCACGAGATCCCGACGGAGGTGGCGCCCTTGGGGTTGGCCTTCACACCCGATGGCTCAAGGGTATTGGTGGCCAACCCGGCAGTGGGTGACGCGGCGGGTGGCACGGTCACGATCATCGATGCTGCGACTCACACCATCCAGGGCAGCGTAGCGCTGGGTGGAACGCCTGCGGCCGTTGCTGTGCACCCTGAAGGTCAGTACGCGTACATCACCAACACGAGTGCAGGCGCGGTAATGGTCCTCGACCTACAGGCGACACCTCCTGCGGTCGTGGCCACTCTAGAGTTGGGAGCCCTCACCACTCCGACCTCTATCGCCATAGCGCCCGATGGCAAGACGGCACAAGTGACTAACAGCTTTATGGGCATGGTCACTATTCTCGACCTCACCAACCCCGCCGCACCGGTGGTCGGCGGCCAGGTGGCGGTGGGCACGCTCCCGACCGATGTAGTTTATTCATTCGACGGAAATTTTTCCTACGTGACTAATACCGGCTCGAACACGGTGTCGGTCATCGACAATACCGCGCAGCCACCTGCCGTTGCGACCACCATCGACCTTGGGGACGTGCACCCCCGAGGCATCGATATCGCCCGCCAGCCGAAGGAGGCGGAGTTCGTATTCCCCGCAACACGTGAACTCCCGCGTCTCTTCTTGTGGTTACCGTCGTGGCGGCGCTCGTACACCTGGGTCATCGACCTCCCGGTCGATCCAGCCTCCGCTGCCGAGGCGGAACTCATTATCACGGCTCGCGACATCGACAATGTGGGCGAAGCAGCGGTGGAGGTCGAAGGTAACCCCGTGCCGCTCACCGCTGACATCGTCTCCCCAGGATGGCTGAGCTCGGCTACGGCGAACTTGCCCCTAAGCTTGTCCTACCTAGTGCCTGGGAACAATATGGTTACTATCAACCTCGTCGGATCAACGGATGGCTTCCTCATTGAGGAGGTGGCCATTTTGCTGCGCTTCGCGGGCACCTCAAATGCACTGCGCAAGTTCTCGCCGCCAGAAAGACCGCAGACCAACGTCGTGCCACAAATGATTGAAAGCTTCCTGTTAGCGGGCAACTTCCCCAACCCCTTTAACCCGTCGACCACGATTGATTTTCAGCTGCCAAAGGACTCACGGGTGTCGATCACCATTTTCAACAGCAACGGGCAGCTTATCCGCACCCTGGTCGACGGGAACCTGCAAGCAGGGGCGCACCAGGTGCAATGGGATGGGTTGGACGACCAGGGCAACCATGTGGCCGCCGGTGTGTACCTCTGTCGCATGAAGGCAGGGGACTTTATGGACACCAAGAGGATGCTGCTGGTAAAGTAACCGACAAAGATTGACGGACCGCACAAGAAGCACCGAGAGAGCGGCGATGGAGGAGCGTTCACCCCTCCATCGCCGCTCTGACAAGGTGGGATGCCCACAACTTGTCGTCCACAGCTCCGAGGCTCTGCAACCAAAGCAATGACCGGAGCAAAGGTGGGACGCCAAAGCGTGTGCGCCGGCCTCGCTTACGTGCTCACCAAAGATGGGTGCCGGTAGTTCCGCCGTAGGTGGGATGGCGTTCTATGGCCACACGTGTAGGGGTCCTTGCACTCTCTACTTTGCCCACCCCTAAGCCTGGGCTTTGCTCGCCCCGGCAAGAAGATAGGCCTCTTTCACCCGCCACAACGCCTTGAAGATGTTCTCCTTGGTTCCGCGGTGGTCGTGCTCCAATCGTCGTAGGAGGTCTTTGACGTAGGCCCGCTTGGAGACGGGCTCGGTGGGGCACCCTTCCTCCAGCACTGGCAACTTCTGCTCCCGTGCCAGCGCCTTCAAATCGCGCTCCCACGCGTACGCCAGCGGACGTATGATGTGGAATCGACCTCGAAAGACTTCCTGGCGCGGCACCATAGTGCTGATCTCGCGACCGTAGAAAACGTTGATCAGAAAGGTTTCGATGATGTCATCCTTGTGGTGGCCAAGGGCAATTTTGTTGCACCCGTAGGCCTGCGCGAGCTCGAACAGCCGCTTACGGCGCAGGCGGGCACAAAGAAAGCAGGGATTCCTCTTCGCTCCCGGGAGATGCGCCTGTGGCCCGAATTGCGTTGCTTCGACATGAAAGGTGGGAGCAACGCGAGAGAAAAAACCGGCCATGCGTTCGACGTTTTGTGCTGCTGCAGGCGTAAACCCCATGTCCAAATACGCTGGCACCAGCTGGACATTCATGCCATAAACCGCGGCCCGGTCTGCAAGCAAAAACAGCAAGCTCAAAGAATCAGCGCCGCCTGAGACCCCCACAAGAAGCCGATCCCCTGAACAGATAAGCCCGAAATCGCGCACCGCCCTGTCCATCAACCCCACCAACTTGTAATGCAGTTTGCTGCGCCGTTCGACCATCGCGATTTGGGAAGAATCGTTCACATGTGTGCAGAGGCGTTGCGCGCCCTTCACTGGCCGATGATCTGCCGCAGCCGGCGGAGAAATTCTCGCTGGGGGGCAAACTCTTCCGGCTCCACCGATTCGCCCAGCCGTACTGCCCTTTCCAGGAGGAGGTAGCCATCACTGATCTTGCCCGTTTTCACTCGCACCAATCCCAAAGAAAAGAGTGAGAGGGCCTCTCCATGAACGTCACCTGCGTTGCGGGCGGAGGCCAGCGCCTTTTCGTACCACGCGTTGGCCTCCCCATAGTTCTGCCCGTCGCGACACAGGTCGCCGAGGTGGAGCATGGCCCGGATGGTCAGTACCTCTTCTTCCGCCTGGCGTGCGGTCTCCAGGCTTGCGGTGTAGTAGCGAGCAGCCTGAGCGCTGTCTCCTGTTTCGTGATAGATGGCGCCGAGATTGTTAAGCGCGCGCGCCACGCCAGGAAGGTCATCGATCAAGCGCAACTGCTCCAGACTTGCCTGAAAGTGGGCCAATGCCGAATCCGGCTTGTTGTCCGCCCGCAGGAGGAGCGCAAGGTTAAAGTGCCCCTTGGCGAGAAGCGGCTCGCTATGCAGCTCCTGGCCCAAAGCGATCTGGCGCATGAAATGGACACGAGCAGAGTCGGCCTGACCCAGGCGCCGAAACACCTTGCCCAGCTTGCCTTCTAGCTCCGCTGTGCCATAGATGTTGCCCACAAGGCGATAGACCTCCAGACCCCGACGGTAGGCATCCAGAGCGCTGTCCGCGAGCTCTTCCACCTCGAAAAGCATGCCGAGGTCTTCATAGGCATTCCCTAACGTCTGAGCGTCGCCGGCGCGCTGCGCCAGGGTTACTATGCCTGCGCGAATTGTGCGGGCATGGGACCACGCGCGCCGGGAACGATGGTACTCCTCGATTGCCTCGTAGCTGAGGATCTGCTCCCGCCAGGCATTCATTCGCGAGAATCCGACCGCAGCCCGTGCGAACCCAGCCACGGCCCGGTCTTGGTCACCTCGCAGACGATGCAGATCCGCGATGTTGAACAACAGGTGAGGTGCGCGCAGCGAGTCGTCTGCCACCTGAGACGCAGCCAAGCACGCAGCATAGTCCTCCAATGCGAGGTCGATCGTCTCAGAGGGCACCGCAGTGACTAGGCGTCGCGCCAGAGCGTGCCGCGCCTGTGCACACACCAAACGGAGCCAAGGGGTAAGCCCCGAGGAGGTGCCAAGTCTCCGCAAAGCGGCAGTAGCCAGCGCAATCGCTTCGCTGTCCTTCCCGGCGAGGTGAAAGGCCCGGGCCATGATGAGTTCTGCTGCGTCTGGTACCTCATCGGCGCCCAGCAGAACTTCCACACACGACCCCTCCAACGGGGTCAGCGGTGTGCGCACGGCCTCGGCTGTGGACGGCAGGGGCGTGTATGCCCGGAGTGCAGCAGCCGGCCCCGCAAAAGCCCCAGGCACACAGGTGAGTACCAAGCTTGCATGGAGCACCTCGGCCGCGTGGCGCGCCTCCCCCACGTCACGTCCAAGACAATTCCAAAGCACCTTTCGTTTCAGAGACTCCAGGCCGCCATGAGCAACGCTCTCGTCAATGGCCTTGTGCAAAGAGAGGCAGAAATCGGACGAGTCCGCGGCGACAATAAGCAGTCCGACCTGGTCTTCCGGGAATGGATAGCCATACGGCGTTATCTCACTTAACAGCCGAGCGCTAAGGCGATCAATCGCTTCGTCCACAAGCTCCAAACTCCCCTGGTACCCATCCGAAAGCACAAGTTCCCCTCTCTCAGTCCCAATAGCTACTCCTGAAGCCGGCTCAATCGCCGCGCAGTCGTACTCAAGCAGGCTGTCGTGGACCTCCACGCGCAAGTGCACCATGGCGGCCGCACCTGACGCCTTCACCAGTGAGTCCGCGGCAGGTGGAGCGCAAAGACCCCAACGCCGGTCCACGGTTGGTCTGAGCGCCTGCTGATTGGCCCAAGGTTCAAAGAGCGCCAGACCTGGGGCGGTTTGCAGGCGGGCACGCGCGTGCGCTACTATGCTGTCAGCAACCGCTCCTGGCACGGCCTCGGCCACACCCCTCACCTCCGGCACGAACACCACGCCGAGTCCGTGCTGTGCCAGAACGCTCCCGCTGCAAATGCCCAAAAGTCCTGCGACAATTAGCGAGTGTTTCGTCTTCTTGTCCATGGAAGTCGCCCGCGCCTGTGACCGCTGCCGTGGCCAGAACGGAGACCGCTATTCATCATCAAAAATCTACAACTCTCACAGAAAAAAACACGCGTCATTTTTGTAACTCTTTGCCGTGGGCTCCCTTTCTCTTGCTATCAAGTACGGCACTCGCGCGCGAGATGGCCTTCTCCCCAAAGCGCTCGCGCACGCGGTCCATAACCTCGTCTATGGGACTTCGCGCGGGCTCGTCGAAAAGCGCCAGCTGCCCTTCTACATCGCGCACCAGGCCTGAGACGCCGATACCCAGGAGCCGCACCTTTTTGTGACCGCGATCAAAGCGGCGAAGAAGCTCCTCGCCGACCGTGAGGATGGTTTGGGAGGAATCGGTGGCCTGGCCCAGGGTACGGCTCCGGGTGAAGGTGGCAAAATCCTCCAGCCTGATCTTCAGGGTCACGGTATAGCCGCGCACCTTCTCCTGACGTAGCCCCCGCGCCACAGCATCGGCCAACGCCACCAATGTGCCATGAAGCACCTCAAGGTCGTCCGTATCCTCAGGGAAGGTCGTCTCCTTGCTCAGCGACTTGGCCTCAGTGACCGGGACCACCGGCCGCTCATCAATTCCTTGGGCTAGGCGCCACAAATGAAGCCCCAACGCGCCGAATCTCGCCTGGAGGAACTGCGGGGTCTGTTTTGCCACATCCCCGATCGTGTGCAGGCCGAGGAGCTGAAGCTGGGGCAGTGTCTTCTCCCCAACGCCCCACAGCTTCGACACCGGCAAGGGCCACAGAAAATCGGTGACCTCGCTTTCCTCGACTACAACCAGTCCATCGGGTTTGCGCAGATCTGAGGCGACCTTGGCGATGAACTTGTTCGGGGCGATACCCACGGAGGCGGTCAGCCCGGTCCGGCGGTGCACCTCTTGTTTGATGCGCACGCCCACCTCCCGCGGCGGGCCTAGGAGGCGCTCGGTCCCGGTTAGGTCGACAAAAGCTTCATCTATGGAAACCTGCTCAATCTGGGGGCTGAACTGGCCAAGGATGCGCATGACCTCTGCCGATACCTCGAGGTAACGCTCGGCACGCACCGGTAAGAAAACGGCCCATGGGCAAAGGCGGTAGGCCTGGGAGATGGGCATCGCAGAGCGGATCCCGAACGCCCGCGCCTCGTAGCTACAGGTCGACACGACTCCTCGCCCCTTTCCGCCCTTGGGGTCAGCGCCCACCACCACCGGCTTCCCCTGCAGCTCAGGATGATCGCGCTGCTCGATGGCGGCGAAGAAGGCATCCATGTCCAGGTGCAGGACTACTCGCCCCATGACCCTTCGGCATTCCTGTCCTTCAGCACTTCCTGCCCTCACCAGTGGTTTGAACCTGAAGCTCGCCGAGAAACTTGTCCACGTGGGCCAGGAGTTCGGCCGGATTCCTGTAACCCCGAACGCGCAGCCTCGGGTACGGGTTGCCAAGGATGATCCGGGAAATGAAAAGCTCCTCCCGGTGCAGGCAGAGCACTGGCTTGCGCAAGTGGGTCGCTTGGCAGATCTCATAGCCTACGCCCAAGGAAGGATTGGAGATCTCGGCCACGACTGCGTCGCAGTTGTGCAGCCACTCCATGTCCCGCCGAAAAATCTCCCGCGGCGACATATGTCTCTCCAGTTCCAGAACGCCCGGGTTGGCGACGTGCTCGGTGAGAACCTCGTGCCCACGACTTTTCAGGTAAGCAACAATCTGGGCATAAACTTCCGCGTCTCGACGTCCCCCCGCAATTGAGCCAGAAAAGTAGATGCGCATGTTACTTCCGATGCTTCAGATAGTCGCGTGCGATGCGAAGTGCAAGGTCAGGGCGCCGAAGCGCCTGCACAACATAGTGGCGCGAAAGATGGCGCAGGATTGCCGGCAAACGTCGGCTGCCGGCGATCTCCATCGTCTCCCGCACCAATCGCTGAAACTCAGCGAACGGGATTTCCTCGTTGACGTAGAAATCCGGCTGAAGGCTCAGCTCCGGGTTGAGACTGAACTGGCTCCAGTCCACCTCTTGGCCAATAATGCCCCGCTCCACCGCATACTCCCACAGGGCGGTCCCGGGCAAAGGCGTGGTCACCGACACCTGACAAAAGTTTTGGGGGTGGGCATCGAGAATCTCCTTGATGAGCCCCTGCGTGAGGCGAATGTCCGCGCGCGTTTCGTGGGGGGCCCCCAGCATAAAGCAGCAGTAACAGCCAATGCCGTGACGGTTTGCAATGGCTACCGCCTGCCTGTTTTGGGCCACGGTCACATCGCCGCCTTTCAAATAGGAAAGCACCCGATCCGACCCGGATTCCAGCCCTAAAGAGACTTTCACCACCCCCATGTCACGCAGCAAGCCCATCACGTGGTCAGTCACCAGATTAGCGCGCAAGTCAACGAAGAAGCGAACTCTGCCCAGCACGCCACGTGCATCAAGTCCGCTGATAATCTTCTTGATCCTGGTCGCGTTGGCGGTGAAGAGGTCATCAGCGATGTAAATCCCCTCCACCCCGTAGCGCTTCACCAGCACCTCAACCTCTTCGGCCACCCTTTCCGGCGAGTGGAATCGCGGCCTCCCCCACTTGGCGGAGACATGGCAGTAGATGCACTTGAACGGGCACCCCCGCGAGGTGAGCATGGTGGTGCCGCGCAGGTACTGGTTGTTCATGAGGATTGGGCTGGGTCTGAGAAACCGCTCGATGTCCAGCGCATCGCGGTCCGGCAACGGGATAGCATCCAGAGGAAAGATCGGTTGCCGCGGCGCGGTGATGCACACGCCCCCATCCCGATGAAACACAATGCCAGGCACCTCTGCCAAACGGGTCGGTTCCAGGCGCCCGTGCTCAAGAAACAGGCGCATCAGGTCCACGAGTGTCTCCTCCCCTTCCCCGAGTACTCCCACGTCCACGCACGTGTCGAGGCTCTGCGGGAGCGCGGTGATATGGGGCCCGCCCAGCAATGTTATTACCCCCAGCTCCTTTTTCACCTGCCTGGCCAGCCCCAACACTGCAGCATAGTTGGCGGAATAGGCCGTGAAGCCTACAATTCGAGGGTTGGCATCGCAAATCCGTTCGAACACGCCCTTGCCAGTATTGACCACCTCTACGTCGTCAAAGTCCAAATAGCGTTTGAGGTAGGCCACCAGGTAGCCCAACCCCAAGGGGGGCTTGTTATTGCTGATGCCCTCAACCCACTGGTTCACCAGCACGAGGCATGACACGACGTGCGCCTCCCAACAAAGAACGCAACTTGGCCAGCTCTCTAGTGTCGAAAAACCCCACCAACTTTAGCAATACCGGGAACAACGCCAGCAAGAGCAGGTGATAGAGAAACGGCCATGGGGCATGGACCTTCGTCCCCGCGAAGAACACTGCCGCCACGACCACGGCCAACTTGGCGATTCTGCCGAACTCGTACGGCACCGGGTACAAGCGCTGACCGATGGGGTACAGTACCAAGGCCATGATGGTGTAGGCGATCACTCGCGCCCAGGCTGCGCCCATCATTCCCATCGCCGGGATAAGTAGAAAGTTGGCGGCAAGGTTACCAGCCATGCCCAAGCCGGTAGAAAGCGGCAAGTAGCCCGTCTTCTTTTCCAGGTAGATGCCAATAAGGAAGTTCACGTGCGCGGCGTACGGAATGTACGCCAACATCAGCACCGGTACCACCGCGGTGCAGTCCCAGAACTTTTCTTCAAACAGAGTAAATCCACCCAACCGCAGTCGCACCAGATGGTCCACAAGCAGCGAGACCACGAGGAACACCGAGCAACAGACGACGAGCAGATAGGTGAGCACCTTGGAGAAGATCTCTTTGGCGTTCTCCTCCTTGACGGTAGAAAGGAAAAAGGGGTGCCATGCAAAGCTGAACGCAGAGACGAGCAAGTTCATAACGATGGCTATGCGCGCGCCTGCGCCAAAGAGGCCGGCCACGTCCACCCCCGCCAACCGTTCCAGCAGCGGCCGATCGATGGTGTCCAGAATGACCACCGAGAGAGTTGAGGGCATGTAGGGCAGACCAAAGGCAAGCAGCTCGCGCAAATCGGAGCGCGAGTATGTCAACCGCATCCGACTGAGCACCAGGGGCATGAGCACCGCCAGGGTCAATGCGGAGGAGATCACATTGGCCAAGAACACGCCTTCCACCTTCCGCCCCATCAAGGCGACCAACACCACATTGAGCACGATGTTGCTGACTACGTTGAAGGACTTGAACAACACAAAGCGTCCCGATCGTTCCTCTGCCCTCAGGACCAGAAAGGGCAGAATGGCCAACGAGTCACAGAACAGAATTGCCGCTCCATAGCGCACAATCGTTGTGAGAGGGGCGCCGGTAGCGTGGGATTCGGCGCTAAAGAGAAGCGCAGCCGCGGGTGCAGCAGCCACGTAGAGCACTGCGGAGAAGCAGAAGCTGCTGATGAGGGAGGTTAGGAAAGCAGTGGAAAAGATCCGCTTTTTCCCCTGCTCGCTTTCCTCCATAATGTAGAAACGGAGGAAGGCGGAGTTCAGGCCATAGGTGTAGAGGATGGTGAAAATGGCCAGATAGGTGAACATGATTGTGGTTACGCCCATCTCCTCTCGACTGAGGAAGTGCGTGTACAAGGGCAGAAGGAGGAAAGCCATGAAGCGGGAAATGATGTAACCTATGCCGTAGACGGCCGAGTGCTTGGCCAAACGCTTGATGCTCGCAAAGATCATCTTCTCACCCACGCAATTCGTACATTTCTGGGCGCCGGTCCTTGAGGAGGTGGTTTCGCGCAGTGAACATCTTGTCTCGTGCCATCTCTGGCGCGATCTCTGCGATCCCTACCGTCTCCTCGCTCTCCCCCGCGGCCACCAGCACTCTGCCACGTGGGTCCACAATCTGGCTTCGTCCGGTGAAGCACAAGCTCTGTCCATCGCGCTCCTCGGAGCCAATGCGATTTGCGGTTACAGCAAAGACCCCATTTTCCAGGGCGCGGGTAGTCATTGCGTTCTGGCAATAAGGGAGCACTAAATTGGCGGGGTGACAGAGAACATCCGCGCCCTTCAAGGCAAGGGTGCGTGCGGCTTCGGGAAAGATCCAGTCAAAGCAAATCATGAGTCCCACGCGTGCCTGGCCGATGTCTGCTACCACAAATCCTGTGTCGCCAGGAGTAAACCACAACGCCTCGTCTAAGAAGAGATGGGTCTTGCGATAGACGGCAAGCACCCCGTGGGGTCCGACCAAGAGCGCCGAATTAAATACTTTTCCTTGTGCTGCCTCGGCCACCCCTGCGACAATGAAGCATTGTTTCTTCGCGCTCAACGCAGCTAAAAAGCGGCTCGTGGGCCCGGAAGGGATTTCCTCCGCGCTGGCTGCGACCTCCTCCGCGCTGCGGAAAAGGTAGCCCGAAGAGAAGAGCTCAGGCAGCACAAAAAGGTCGGCATCATGCGCTGAGATAAGGGCCTCGGCCTTTTCAAGGTTCTCATTGGGCAGGCCGAAAAGGCAGTTCATTTGCACAAACGCCACCCTCATGGCCTACCTCACAACCTCAGGGGGTAGCAACCATACTCATGAACCGCTTGGACCATGGCGGCAAAGTTCTCCACCGGCACATAGTTCGGCACCGTGTTGCCGGAGCCCACGCAGTAGCCCCCCCCGGGCCCCACGTCGCGGATCAGCTCGCGCGTCACCTGCCGGATCTGCTCCGGAGTCCCGCGCGCCAACAAGTCCACATCCACGTTGCCCACCAGACAGAGCTTGTTGCCATAGCGGGCCTTCACCTCGCGGATGTCCATCGCCTTCGGCTCGATGGGTTGCAAGGCATTCACGCCCAACTCCACAAGGTCATCCATCACCTCCCACAAGCGCCCGTCGGTGTGATAAATGAACGGCATGTGCCGCGCCTGGCATAGCTGCGCAATTTTTCTCATCCAGGGAAACAGGTAGGTGCGCAACACCTCGGGCGAACAGAGCAACCCAGAATAGTAGGCGATGTCGTCGCTGTAGAAAAGCGCCCCAACATTGGGAATATCTGCCATCGTGGCGAACATGGAGTAAACGATCCCGCCGATGGTCTCGAACAGCCGCGCGACGAGCTCGGGGTTCTCCACAAGGGCATAGGAAAAGGTCTCAAACCCCATGCGCTCCCAGACCATCGTGAAGATATCCCCGTACTGCCCGATGATCTTCATTCCTTCGGGAAGAAAGGGCTGGACGATTTCGAAATTGCGGTAGTCGATCTCCTCCGGTTTTGGCCAGCGATAGCGCTCGAACTCCTCCATCGTGGTGATGACCCCAGCGCCTTCGGCGCTCCAGGTGCGCTCTCGGTCCCCTGCGGAAGGCGCACTCTGGCGCAGTCCTTCCTTCGGCTGAATCTTGGCTGGATTAAAGTCCACAACCGGCGCCACACGGATGTAGTCGTAGCCGGCGGCCACGAAAAAGTCAATCTGGTCCTTGAGGCTTTCCACTTTGCGACCAAGGTAGCCGCCCATCACACCGAGGTCGATGGCAAGCTCCAAAAGGGGCACGCGGTCGGCTTGCCCGCCGAGCAGTGTGGTACGCAATCTCTCGAAGTTAGGTGCTGGGGTTGGCATGGAGGTATCCTTTTGCTACCTCAGGTGCTCTGTCTCGTGATTGGGGACCGTCTCCCTGCTCTGGGGTCCTTACTCCTGACCAAGGCCCCCGTGGGCCGGGAGCATGTCTTGGAACAAGCAGAATCTCCTCCACAGGCTCCAGGAGAAAAAGACAACGAGCATACCGTTCTTCGAAGCTCCGCCAAAACGAGTTGCCAGTGATGCCCTTCCGCTTTGCAGGACCATTGGCCGCCAGTAGGGCTAAGCACAACACGTGGCTACCACCGAGGTGGTAGCAAATACCATGGCGTACTGCGTGCAGAGAGGAAAGAGTGAGCCAGGCTCCCTCCCGCCCTTTCGCGCTCGGGCCTGATTGTGGTCACAAAGGCGAAGTAACACACGACCTGCGCTTGGTGACTCCAATGCAGAATCAGGCCTTGCCCTCTGCCACTGGGTTGCGCAGCAAGCCGATACCCTCAATCTCTGCCTCGACCACATCCCCGGCGCGGAGCGGAAGGGTCCCCTCCGGTGTTCCGGTGCAAATAATGTCGCCCGCTGCCAGCGTCATGTGGCGGGAGATGTGGCTAATGAGTTCTGGAATGGGAAACACCATGTGCCCCACCACACTTTGCTGCCGCACCTGACCGTTTACGCGCAGCTCCATCCGCCTCTCCACGATGTCGGGCACTTCGTCGCGGGGAACTAGAAATGGTCCCAAAGGGCAGAAAGTGTCGAAGCTCTTAGAACGCAGCCAGGGGCGTCGGGCCTCCATGTCCTTACGCTGCAAGTCCCGGGCGGTCACGTCGTTGGCCACACAGTAGCCGGCCACATACTCCCATGCAGCTTCGGCCTTGATGTCTCTCCCCGCTTTGCCGATGACCACTGCCAACTCTAGCTCATGGTCGACTCTGCCAATGCCCCGCGGTAGCACGATCGTCCCTTCGTGGGGGAGCAGCGCAGAAGGCATTTTGGCAAAGAAGATGGGCTCTTCCGGCACCTGGGCGCCCCACTCCTCGGCATGCGCCTTAAAGTTGCGCCCTATGCACAGAATCTTCTGGGGCCGGGCGATGGGCACCTCGAAGCGAATCTTGCCGTCCAACCGCAGATCATCTAAGGACCGGAACTGCCGCAGGGTGGAGAGCACCTCTCGGAACGTCTCGCCGTTGAAAAAGTCCATCTCCACCATCATCTGGAGAAAATGGAAATCAGGGCCTCGTCCTCTGGCCTTTATCTCTTTGAAAATCTCCCAGGCATGGGTAAAGTTGAATACCCCTTCCTCGGTCTCCACGCCGATGCGTATCTCCCCCTTTGATGTCTGGTAGGAGAACGCTCTCACTGCCTGTCTTTTCTGAACCATAACTCGTCTCCGTGTGCCGAGGCTCCTACGGACGGCGTTTCGAAGTATAGTAATTTGCCCCCTAAGTTGCAAGAAGAAAATGCCCGCTCATGTCGACGCAGAAAGCCCACCAACATGCGTCCTCTCCGGAGAAAAGAGGTGCACCCGCGTTGGTGGGGTCTTTCCTTTCACGCTTTGACCGCTATGCGAAATGCGCCGATGGCTCGTTCCACCCCTGCGTCGTCCACATCCAAGTGGGTGACCAAGCGGATGACCGAGGGGCCGAGGGCAAGGCAAAGCACTCCCTGGGCACGCACCGCTGCCACCACTTGCGGCGCCTCCATACCAGTCTGGCCCACGTCCACAAACACCATGTTGGTTTGCACACTTGCCAAGTCGACGCCAAGCCCCGGGGTCTCGGCCAGCGCTTCTGCGAGGCGACGGGCGCGGCGATGGTCCTCAGCCAGGCGCTGCCGGTGGTGGGCAAGGGCGTAAAGCCCAGCTGCAGCCAGGATGCCCACCTGGCGCATTCCGCCTCCAAAGATCTTCCGATACCGATGCGCCAGGTCAATGAACTCCCGACTTCCGGCCAACAACGACCCCACCGGCGCGCCCAGCCCTTTGGAAAGGCACACTGAGACCGAGTCAAAATGGGCAGCGTACTCCCTTTCGCTGATGCCCGTGGCCACCGCCGCATTCCAGAGCCGGGCGCCATCGAGGTGCATGCGCAAGCCGAACCGGTCCGCCACCTGGCGTATCTCGCGAATCGTCTGAAGGGGGAATATGGTCCCGCCTGCCCTGTTGTGCGTGTTCTCAATGCACACAAGTCTCGTGCGCGGATAGTGATGGTCAGCTGGTCGCACCGCCGCCGCAACCTGCTCGGCGGTGATCACACCACGTACCCCCGGCAGCGGATGGAGCTGCACGCCGGAGAGCATGGCGGGCCCGCCCCCTTCGTAGTGAAAACTGTGGCTGTCCCTTTCGAGGATGACCTCGTCACCTGGCAAGGTATGGCACTTGATTGCGATCTGGTTGCTCATGGTGCCGCTGGGCACGAATAGGGCAGCCTCCTTGCCCAAAAGTTCGGCCACTTCCTCCTGGAGCCTGTTGACCGTCGGGTCCTCCCCGAACACGTCATCACCCACTTCCGCGTTGGCCATTGCCTCGCGCATGCCTGGGGTCGGCTTGGTGACCGTGTCGCTTCGCAAGTCCACAAAGTCCACGTTGCACTCCTCCATGTCCCTTTTCCGCATGTCAGGCAAAGTTTATCATTTTCAGGGAACAATAACAAGGGAATTTCCCGCCGTCGGGTGACCAGTTTGGCGCCGGGTGCGCTCTTATGTGCCCAGCGAACAAGGGCGTGAAACCAGCTGCTGGTGCGGAGCAGGTCTAGGGCAAGTGCACAAGATCGCAAAGTCGTGAATCTGCCGCAGCTGACTGAGATACAGGCCTTTCCCTCTGAGAGAAACGCCTTGAGCGCTCTCCTACGAAAAGGATGAGCACGCGAAAAAGCTAAGGGTGGTTGGCAAACGGGTGTACGCCCAACACTTCCGTTTTTCGTCCAAAAGAGCAACTCATGATAAAGACTTCCCGGCGTCCTCGCCACGTACCGCTTCAAGCGACCTCGAGGCCCTTGGTCAAGCATGCCTGAGCATGAAAGTGGCCATGACCATCCCACTCTACAAGCCGCGGCAGTCGCGTGCATCTTCGGCTTGCTTTTCTGCCACGAAATGTCTATTTTACACACCTAAAGGCTACGGAACGAAGCGCGGAAGACACAAACCACTGGAATGGGAGCATACCCATAGACATGGGAAGCCCAGCCAGAGCTTGTGCTCGAGTGTGCCAGCCGGTAAAACCCGGCCCCCCGGATGACGAGAAGGGGCAGCACATGCAATGCCTTGTTGATGGCCCGAGCAGAGTCGCTCACGAGAGGGAGACTTGCCCAACGGCATGGAGCATGTATCCTCTGACAATGCTTTGGCGAGTGGGTTTCGTTGTCATGGGGTCGTGTGCTGCCCGCGAGGCAGAGGCGCTTTTCCGGTATTCGCTCCGGTCTCATAATCGGGCATGCGTTGACAGATCCGAACAGATGAGGTAATATTGCATGCACGCGAAGTTGACCATGTTGGCCCTTGCAGGGCTGACAGTAAACCTCACCGCCCAGGTCCCTCTTTCGGAAAAAGACCTTGTGGCCAGGGCAAGGCTCATCCACGAGCAAGTTCTGACCCTCGACAGCCACTGCGACGCCCCTCTCAACCTCCTGCGCGAAGGCTGGGACCCAGGCGTGCGGCACCAGCCTGGGCAGCGTGGCAGCGGCAAAGTCGATCTGCCGCGCATGAAGGAGGGCGGCCTGGACGCGCAGTTCTTTGCCGTCTTTGTGGCTCAGGGCCCGAGAACCCCTGAGGGCTATGCGCGTGCACAGGAGCAGGCGCTCAAGCTTTTCCAGGCCATCCACGGCATGTGCGCCCGCTACCCCGAGCTCGCCGAGCTGGCTACCTCGCCAGAGGACGCCTACCGCATCGAAGCAACGGGCAAAAGAGCCATCTTCATCGGTATCGAGAATGGCTACGCGATCGGCAAGGACCTGTCTCTCCTCAAGAAGTACTACGACCTGGGCGCCCGCTACGTCACCCTTTGCCACACAAGCAACAATGATATCTGCGACTCGTCCACCGATCAGAAGGGCCCCGAGCATCACGGCCTCAGCGAATTCGGCAAGCAGGTTGTGGCGGAGATGAACAGGTTGGGCATGATCGTCGACGTCTCCCACGTCTCGGACGAGACATTCTACGATGTGCTTGAGGCCAGCAGAGCCCCGGTGATCGCTTCCCACTCTTGCGCTCGCGTCCTCTGCAACAACCCGCGCAACCTTAGCGACGAGATGTTGAAAAGGTTGGCGGAAAAGGGCGGCGTCATGCAGATGTGCATCCTGAGTGCCTACGTCAAGGAGACGCCGCCAAACCGCGAGCGCGAGGCTGCACTACAGAGGCTGCGGGAAAAATACGGGCCGTGGAGCCAAATCAGGGACCCAAAAGTCCGGGAGCAACTCCGCCAAGAGTGGGAAGCCATCGATGCGGAGTATCCGGAGACAAAAGCCACCGTGCAGGATGTGGTTGACCACATCGACCACGTAGTGAAACTGGTGGGGATCGACCACGTGGGCATCGGCACCGATTTTGACGGTGGCGGAGGGGTTATCGGGTGCGACGATGTCTCGGAGATGCCCAACATAACCATTGAGTTGCTCAGGCGCGGGTACGGAGAGGAAGACATCCGGAAAATCTGGGGCGGGAACTTTATCCGGGTCTTCAGAGATGTAGTTCGAGAGGCAGAAAGAGAAAAGGCTGAATAGTCCCAGGAGCACAAACCTTTTGATGGGAGGCGTAAGATGAAACGTTGCTCGATGCTTGTTGTGGTCGCAATAGCGCTCTCCATGCCTCTGAAAACGGCTTTTTCCCAGGCTCCCCTCGATACGGTGATCTACAAAGTGACCGAAGTCCAGGGGAGAGAGCGCACTACCCTTACGCTGGACTTTTCCAAGGTAGCCAAACCCGCATCAGTGGAACTCTTTGCCCCCCTTTTCCACTTGCCCCCGCTCAGTCAGGGCCGTACGGGCACCTGCTGGGCCTTCGCCGGCACCTCTTTCCTGGAGTCGGAGCTCAAGCGCTTGGGCCGCGGAGAGGTAAAGCTCTCGGAAATGCACACGGTCTACTACGAATATGTGGAAAAGGCACGCCGCTTCGTGCGCGAAAAAGGGGATTCGCACTTTGCGCAGGGCTCGGAACTGAACGCAGTCGTCGAGCGGATGAAACAGTACGGCGCGGTGCCGGCTGAAGCCTATACGGGCCGTAAAGAGGGCAGAGAGCAACACGACCATGGCAAGCTGGAACAGGAGATGAGTGACTACCTGCGATTTGTCAAGCAACATGAGCTTTGGGACGAAGAGCAGGTGATCGCCCACATCAAGAAGACGCTCAACAGGCATCTGGGCGAGCCGCCGACGACGATTACGGTCGGCAAAAAGAGGATGTCGCCCAAGGAGTACCTGGAAAGAGAGCTTCGCCTGCCGCTCGAGGCCTACGTGTCGGTCATGTCCACCAAGTCTGAACCGTTCTACACCAAGGCTGAGTACAAGGTGCCGGACAATTGGTGGCATTGCAAGGACTACTACAACGTACCCCTGGATGAATTCTACCAGGCGCTGAAAACGGCTTTGCAGCGCGGGTACACGGCGGCATTGGCTGCAGATACCTCCGAACCAGGCAAGAGCGGCGAAGACGACGTGGCGATTGTGCCTACCTTCGATGTCCCGCCCGGGTTCATCAACCAGGATTCTCGGGAGTTCCGCATCTACAACGGAACCACTACCGATGACCATGCCATCCATGCGGTGGGCTACCAGCGTATCGGCGACCACGACTGGTTCCTTATCAAGGACTCGGGCTCGAGTGCTTTCCGCGGGGAGCACAAAGGCTACTTTTTCTACAGGGGCGACTACGTGCGCCTCAAGGTCTTGGTATTCATGGTGCACAAGGATGCTATTCCCGAGCTAATGGCCAAATTCCAATAAGTAGATCACGTACGGGCAGGAACTTTCTAGTATCCTGCGCCGTACTCGAAATAAAAACCGCGGGGGTGTCCGCCTAAGAACGGCACCCCCGCGTCTTGTGTAGGCATGAGCAATGGTGGAGCCAGGAAGGAGACTGCCATGTGGTGTGGGATTGATGTCGGCTCTTCGCATGTGAAGATTGCACTGCTCGACGAGGGGGACAAGGTGGCGATGACCCTTGCCTCCGCGGCTAAGGGGCGACCTCTGGACACCTTGTCCGAACTGCTCAGCAGAGTGGAGAGACGCCTTCCCCCTACTCCGATTGGCGTGGCAGTGACCGGTGTTGGCAAAGAACTCGTCTCGTCACTACTGGATGTGCCGCCACAGAACGAGCTTTTGGCTGCAGCACGAGGTGCGGCCCTCCTCTGTCCCAAAGCTGCTTCGATCATCGAAGTGGGGGCGCAATTCACCAAATGGCTGCAGTTGGAATCCCAGAGAGAGGGTGGTGAGGTGGCCATTGCAGAGTACGCCATGAATGAGTTATGCGCGGCGGGCTCTGGGGCCTTTCTGGAGGAGCAGGCCGCGCGATTGCAAATCAGCGTCAAGCAGCTGGGCAAGCTTGCCGCCCGGGCCCCACGTGGTGCCACCATCGCCGGCCGCTGCAGCGTCTTCGCCAAGTCGGACATGATCCACCTGCAGCAAAAAGGGACTCCCTTGGAGGAAATCGCCTATGGCCTTTGCCTGGCCCTGGCGCGCAACTTTGTCGCCACCGTGCTCGCCGGCCGTCCTTTGGCACTGCCGGTAGTCATGATCGGCGGGGCCATGGCCAACCCTGGTCTGGTGCGGGCGTTCCGCGAGGTCCTGGGCCTGCAGCCAACAATCTCCCACGTGCCGCGGCACTTTGCCTTCTTCCCGGCCATAGGGGCCGCGATGGCAGCACGGGCTCACGATGCACCACGCCTGCGCATCGACACTTTGCTCCGCCGGCTCAAGAGAGCAGGAAGTGTGACCCCAGGCCTTGACAGACTCCCACCGCTGAAACGACCAGCGTTGACCACTCTTCCAGAACCGCATGGAAGGATCGAGAGAAGGACAAAGGCCTTCTTAGGGGTGGACGTGGGTTCGGTGAGCACCAATCTCGTGCTGCTGGATGAGCACAATCAGGTCGTGGCTGGGGTCTACCTTCCCACCCGCGGCCGTCCCATAGAGGCTTTACAGGAGGGGCTGGCCCAGCTTCGCGGGCAAGGCGCCGCGGAGGTAGAGATTCTGGCAGTGGGCACCACCGGCAGCGGACGACACCTGGCCGCTCGCTTCATCGGCGCCGACGTGGTAAAAAACGAAATCACCGCCCAGATGACGAGCACCCTCTTCTACTTCCCGCAGGCCGACACCATCTTCGAAATAGGCGGCCAAGACTCCAAGTACATCAGCCTGCAGGAAGGCCGTCTGGCAGATTTTACCATGAACAAGATCTGTGCGGCAGGGACGGGTTCGTTCTTGGAGGAGCAGGCCCAGCGGCTGGGGATTAACATCATCGGCGAGTTTGCCTCGTTGGCATTCTCCAGCGACCAACCGCTCGACCTGGGCAGCCGCTGTACGGTGTTTATGGATGCTGAGGTGGCGCACAGCCAAGCAGCGGGGGTGCCCCTTGCAGACATCGCCGCGGGTTTGGCCTATTCCATCGCCAGGAACTATTTGGAAAAAGTGGTGGGCAATCGACGGATCGGCAGCTTTATCGTGTTCCAGGGCGGCGTGGCCTCAAACCAGGCCGTGGTAGCAGCCCTCTCCTCACTCCTGCAAAAAGAGGTCAGGGTCCATCCTTACAACCGCATCTCTGGAGCAATTGGTGCAGCCCTATTGGCACAGCGCTTCTATCGCCAGACTGGTCGCCCTACGGCCTTCCGTGGTATGGACCAGTGTCGCGAGTACACTATTTCCAGCTTTGAGTGCGCCCACTGCGCGAATCGGTGCCAGGTCAACCGTATCCATCTTGGCAGCGAGGTGGTGCATTTCGGCGACACGTGCGAACGTTACACCAGCAGGGAGACAAAGGGGGCGACTGATCCCGGATTACCGGACCTGTTTGCGGAATACAATGCGCTGGCGGAGTCGCATGTGCGCAGCGACCGCGAGCAGGTGCGCGGTCGTGTGGGCTTGCCCAGGGCCTCGCTCTTCTATGAGCTCCTCCCCTTCTGGGCCACTCTCTTCCATCACCTTGGCTTTGAGCCGGTCATTTCTGGGCGCAGTTCTCCGCTCCTCCTTTCGCGCGCGACCGGGGTGCTCCCGTCGGAGACTTGCTTGCCCGTGAAAATGACTTTCGGGCATGTGCTGGAACTCGCCGAAAAGCACGTGGACATGATCGTGCTCCCCTCCGTCGTGGAGCTTCCGCCAACGGAGCGAAGTGAAGGGGACCGCAGCCACGCCTGTCTCTACACCCAAGCCCTACCCTACATGGTCAGCGGCGTGGTGCCTACACGTGTAATCACTCCTCAGGTTCGATTCACCGAGGAGTTTGAAGGAATCGCAGAGGGCCTCATCACCCTGTGCTCCCAGTTGGGAGTCAGCGAGGAGGAACTTCAAGAGGCTTACCGGGAAGCTAAGGAGGCCTATGCCACGTTCAGGAAGCGCATCCTGGAGCGTGGCGAGCAGATTCTGTCCGGCCAGTTCGAACGAGCGGTCGTGATTCTGGGACGCCCCTATAACACTTACGATTCGTTTCTTAATCTGAACCTTGCGGCCCATCTAAAAAGGTTGGGCATCCTCGCAATACCCATGGGCTTCCTTCCCTTACACCATGTTGCACTCGACGAGGAATGGCGCGACCTGCCCTGGAAATTCCCGCGGGACATGGTCCGCGCAGCCCTACTCACTCTTGGGGACAAACGGCTCTTCCCTATCGTGGTGTCCAACTTTGGGTGCGGGCCGGATGGCTTTACTCAAAAGCACCTGGAGCGCGTGCTTCGAGGCAAGCCGCACCTGTTCCTGGAATTCGATGAACATCGCGGTGAGGCGGGACTGATCACCCGTCTGGAGGCCTTTGCGGAGGAAATCAGCGCGGCGACTGTTCCCACCACTAGGAAGAGTCTTCATCTCCCTTCTGCTGCCAGGCACACCGCGAAAGCGGGGCACTTTTTCTTGCCTTACTTTGCCGATCATGCCCACGCCTTTGCAGGTGTGCTCCGCGCCGCAGGGCACCAGGTGAAGCTTCTGCCGCCTCCGGACGAGGAGACGCGGCGCCTGGGCACCCAGGTGAGTTCTGGCAAAGAGTGCCACCCCTTTGCGCTGTTGGTTGGAGATCTCCTCAAGCTCCTGCGAAGCGAGTCCCTCCCAGACCATAGCACCTACTTTTTCCCTGGCACCTCTATGCCCTGCCTCCTGGCCCAGTACGGCTCAGCCCACGCCCTGACCCTTAGGGAGCTGCAGGCGACGGGCATTCAGGTCATGACTCCCGACACCGCCGGCCTTCTGGCGCTGCTGAAGCCCGCAGGCATGCTCAACCTCTGGCGGGGCCTGGTCATCATCGACCTGTTGCTAAAGGCGGCATGCGAACTGCGCCCATACGAGAAGGTGCCCGGTTCCACTGACCACGCTTATCGCCAAAGCTTGGTCGAGATCGAAGAAGCCCTGGCCGGTGAAGTGAATCTGGGCTTCGCCCTGGAGCACTGCATCGCGCGACTCGAGAGGGTGGCGGTGCGCGCACATGCGAGGCGGCCGGTAGTCGGTGTGGCAGGCGATATCTACACGCGTATTAACCCCTTTGCTAATGGCGAGCTGTTCGCTAGGTTAGAGGCTATGGGCTGCGAGGTATGGCCTGCGCCATTCTTGGTGGACACTACCGAGTTTGGTGCGCGGCACGCCCTGGAAAGGGGACTCAGCCGCCGCAACGCCCTCGAGGTACTAAAGTCCACCGCCTTCGTCCTCGCTGAAGAACGGGAGGCAAAGGTGATCCGCCAGCGTTTTTACCAACGCCTTGGCCTTACACCCGAAGCCACGTACGAAGAGGTGCAGGCCATGGTTCAGCCGTACCTCGGGCCCGATACCACGAGCATCTTGCTGTTGAACGTGGCAAAGATAGTGGAGTATGCGCGTCGGGGCGCCGATGGGGTCGTGAACGCCTACTGTTTTAACTGCATGGTGGGTAACGCGACGGCAGCGATCATCAAACGCATCAGGAAGGAACACGGCAACATTCCCATTGCCAGTCTGGTCTACGGTGAGGCAAGCACGGCTGCACTGACCACAAAGCTGGAGGCCTTTGTGCACCAGGTGAAGCGGCACTATCACCGCCGCATGCACCCAGCCGAGATGGTCAATTGAGGAATAAGGGCGTTCTGAACAGTCGTGGGGGGATGCCGGCCGAGTCGCGCTCCTGAGTAGGCACCGGCTCCTCCTGCCCGTAGGAGGCGCGTATCGACTCCTTGTGGGGAAGCACGCCCAAGGCATCGCCGCTACAAGCGACTCCTGGCAAAGCCTTGTGTAGGCGGATTGTGGAGCCCCCGGCTATCGGCAGGACACTATAGCTGCAGGCGATCCGCGCCCAGTCCCGCTCCCCGGCCCGGACCACTGCACGCGGCCTTCGATGGGAGATGGGGGTGATCATGCGCTATGCCTCTCACAGTTGGCTGCGCCGCCCCCTATGGCTCTTGCGCTGCGCTGTCAAACTGATCAATGATGCGGAGCACTTCTGCGGGAGAAGTGGCATGGAACAGCCGCGAGCGTACCTCTTCTTGGCGCAAAAGCGCAGCAAAGCGAGCTAACACCTTCAGGTAGCGAGCGATTTCCTGCGGGGGTGTGCCCATCAGCACCACAAGGCGCACTTTTTCGCCATCCTCTGCGCCAAAGTCCACCCCCTTCTTAAGGCGCCCCAGTACCACGACGATCTGGCCAACGCTCGCGCTTCGCGCGTGCGGAAATGCCACCCCATTGCCAACCGCGGTGCTCCCCAGTGACTCGCGGGTAATCACCTCCGCCAAAAAGGCCTCCGGATCGCGCACTGCGGCGTTGTCGGCTGCGGCCTTCACAAGTCGGCGAAGGGCCTCATCCCTGTCCTTTGCTTCCAGATCGAGCAGGATCAGGGCATTCTGCATAAAGTCAGTTAGCTTCACGCTCCACTCCTGTGCTCACTCGGCTCGCCGCAGCTCATAAAGGCCGCAGGTTCATCCCCAAAGAGAAAAAGAACCCCCCGATGCTGGAGCCTTCAAATCCAGTTCGGCCCCCAACACCAGCGGAAGTCACCTCCACCTCGGCGCTCACCCCGAGCCACTGTCGCAGCGAATAGTCCAGGCTCACGCTCAAGAAAAACCCGCGTCCAGACTGCTCGCCTCCTCCCCCTGCGGGCACCCTAAGCGCGGCGCGCTCCGGATTCTCTTGCACCCAGAAGAATGCGTAGCCGAGGCCGACTGCAGAACTCCATCTGCGCTCGCCAAAGCTCCATCGCCGAATCCCCACCAGAAGCCATTGTTCGCGCCACCGGGCCTCGGTGGGCTGGTCCACCGAGTGTGGACTCACTTGCCTCCCCCCGTCGGTTTGGAAAAACCGCCCTCCAGCGAAGGCGTAGACGTTGCCCCACACACGCAGCGACGCATCGCTCCCGTAGCACAGACCCCACCGGCTGCCATACACTTCCTCGAACCGGTCCAGCGACACGCGGAACTCTCCACCCCTCAACCCTATGACGAAACGCGGTTCGTGCACCGGGGCCTGGCAAACGGCGACGACAGGCCACGCGGCCAAAGTTGCGAGTGCGCAAGAAAGCGTCAGGAAGAAGTTGGGCTGATGGCACGCCTTGAGCATGGCACCAAGGCTCCGTTTCGCTCTGCGACAAGACTCAGCGCATGTTCGCAGCGTGCTCACCACCGGTCGAAGGTCCCAATTGTGGAGAACGGAGAGCTTCGTCTGACGATGGTTTGGGAATCGCTGTCGGCCTGGAGTATCTTTGGTGCCACCAATGGTAGACCACAAGCGAGACACCCAGTCCCAGTGCATCGGCGACCACATCTTCTGCGGCCGCGAACCTCCCGGGGACAAACTTTTGGTGTATTTCGTCGAGAATGGCATAGGTTAGTCCAAGGAAGCCTGCGCTGAACATGGTCCGCCGCGCCATTCGGTGCTCAGACGAATGGGCGAAGGCCCCGGCCAGCAGAATCCCGAAGATGAAATACTCGACAAAATGGGCCACCTTGTCAATGGCCCGGAAGCCTGCCGGAATAGTCGGCAGCTTGGGGATGGACGAGAGCACGAAAATGAGCAGTGCCCATCCGAGTGCCGCCAACTGCTGCGGGGTGGGCTTTCTCACTGAAGTAAGCCCTCTGTGTCTCGGAGGGCTGCCGGCACATGACGCATGATGTCGCCAGCGATCATCCCCCGCTCCCCGAGCTCATCCCTCGCCAGGTCACCAGCCAAGCCATGCAGGTACACCCCTGCCACTGCCGCCTGCTCAGGGGCTAGCCCTTGGGCCAAGAGGCCAGTGATGAGTCCCGTGAGGACGTCCCCGGAGCCTGCCGTCGCCATCCCCGCGTTCCCAGTTGAATTGATGTACACAGTCCCCGAGGGAACCGCTATCACTGTGGGCGCGCCCTTCAGCACCAAGACCTCGCCCCAGCGCTGCGCCCATGTACGCGCAGTGCTTACCGGGTCGCGGATGATACTTTCCCTGGTCTGGCCTGTGAGTCGCGCCAGCTCGCCCGGATGTGGGGTCAGCACCACGCGACCGGTTCTCCGCTCTAGTATTTCCGTTTTTTTCGCCAGCGCATTCAGTCCGTCGGCGTCTACCACCAACGGATGCGGGCAGGTGATCACCATTTCCCACACCGCCTCCACCGTTTCTGGCTCCGTGCCCAGGCCGGGACCAATGGCCACCGCGTTGACCCCCGCAAAAAGCTTCTTCACCTGCTCCGCAGCCGCGCGTCCCAAATACCCAGGCTGCGTTTCAGGGACTGGCTTGCTTATTACCTCGGTCGCTTTCTCTTCGACAATGGCGTTCAAGCTTGAAGGGATGGCAAGATAGGCCAGGCCTGCTCCCGCTCGGAGCACGGTTTCCGCACTTAGAACTGCTGCCCCCGTCATGCCGGTTGATCCGGCAACCACAAGAGCCACGCCACACAGGTTTTTGTAGGCATTGGGAGCACGCTTGGGCAGCATTGTCGCCACATCGCAGCCTGTAACTTGCCATGTATCGACGTTGCCGCCAGCAAGGAGCTGGGCTGGCATGCCAATATCAATGACACTTACCCGACCCGCGTGCTCCCGGGCCGGAGAAAACAGCAGCCCGCGCTTCAAAGCAGCCATGGTGGCGGTGGCCGTGGCACGGATTGCAGCGCCTTGCACGCTTCCGTCATCTGCATTTATGCCAGATGGAACATCAACTGCCACGATGGGAGCACGCGTGGCATTGACTGTGTCGATAACGTGCTCCATGAAACCCTGGACAGGACCTTGAAGCCCGGTCCCGAGCAGGGCGTCCACAATGAGGTCCATGCCACCAAGGTCAGGCACGTGCTCCGCCTTGCTAACCTCTTCGACAACGAGCCCCATGTTGGTCAGGACGCGGAGATTGGTCGCAGCATCCCCCTTGACCTCTGCCCGTCTGCCCACGAGGAGCACGCGCACCTCTGCGCCGCCGTTGACCAGGTGCCTGGCCGCGACAAAGCCGTCGCCGCCGTTGTTGCCTTTGCCGCAAAAGATGGCCACCCTCTTGCCGCATGTCGTTCCCAGGAGCTGTTCAGCAACACGCACTACCCCACGGCCTGCGTTCTCCATCAGCACCACGCCGGGTATGCCATACTGCTCGATTGCCTGCCGATCACACGCGGCCATCTGGCGCGCTGTAAGGACGGGTCGCATGGGCCTACGCTCCTTCTGCCAGACGTAAGCTCCTTCCTTCTAATTCGTGGGCGGCCTTTTCATCAGGGCTCTTTGAAGTGATGGCCGTCAATGCGCTTCGTGAGGCTGACGCCCCTCCCCCTGGTAAGGGTCAGCAAATCCGGGCCGCCCCGAGGATCGAGCCCTTCATGCCGCACTTGGAGCAAATCCTCTGGGTTCCTTAACCAACACCTCACCTGCCTTACCCTCTGCTCTGATCTGCTGGTCCTAACCACACCCCTTGCGCCTGTTCCCAGTGCCACCCGGGCTCATCGATGTTCAGTGGATTCATGCGCAGCTGCCGGCTCTGCAGAAGTGCGGTCGTCTCCTCCCAAGTACGAATGCCGCTCAGCGCGTCGAGCGCGTGAAGGTTCTGATACCCCAAACAGTTAGCGTACTTGAGCACAGTGACCGGATCGAACCCACGGATGAAGGCGGCCAGAAATCCGGCAATTGCAGAGTCCCCCGAACCGGTAGCGCTGGCAATCCGCGGCACGTGGAACGAGGGACACCAGATCTCGCGCTCGCTCCACTGCTCCGGGTCGCGAGGCACGCCTATTGTCGCGTCGCCGAGTTTACCCACACGCCCGGTGCGCAGATAGGTTCCATTAGCCGCCGCCTTGAGCATCACCACGCGGGCGCCCATAGCCAAGAACGCCTCACCCAGCTCCGAGTAGGTGCGCGCGCCCAGTGCCTCCACAATGTCACCACCCGCGGCACGATCCTTGTCAGCCAGGAATCTCTCTGGCGCCCACATGTAGTAAGCCTCGCTCACGCTGGGGAGAAAGAGGTCGACATAGGGGAGCAGGCGCTCCAAGATCTCCCGCCACGGGGCTCGCCCGGATTCGCTGGCCGGATCCGGCAGGGACATGTCGAGCGAGGTGATGGCGCCCGCCTCCTGGGCGCGGCGGAAAATCTCCACCAATTCGCTGCCGCCATCGTTGAACAACCGCCGCATGAGAGGTGGATACCCGAGGTGAAAGACCTTTGCCTTTTCCACAACCTCAAAGTCCACATCCTCGGCACCGAAAGTGTCGTTGGTGCCGGGGTTATGCAAGAAGATCCGGTCGATGCCTGGGGGGGCTAAGGCCACCGTGTAAGAGGAAGCCTCGCCGCGCGCAACCGAGATCCCCATTTCCCCGTCTACGCGTCGGAGCCTCTCTCGGATCAGGTAGCCGAAATCGTCGTCGCCCACCTTAGCCATAAAGGCTACTCTCAAGCCCAGCTTCTTCATCGCCAGGCCTGTGTTCGAGACCGGCCCACCGGTGCTGATCGCGGCTGGACCCACATTCACCAGCTTGCCGGGCCGAAGCAACAGGCCGATGTCCTGTGTCTTGGTATCGGGAAATGCCGGG
The DNA here is from genome assembly GCA_034506335.1 of candidate division KSB1 bacterium. Taxonomy (NCBI): domain Bacteria; kingdom Pseudomonadati; species Candidatus Zhuqueibacterota bacterium. The sequence continues at coordinate 7,278 of JAPDPR010000014.1, read as the reverse complement.
ATGATGTCCAGGCAGATGTGCCCGGCAGCGATCACATCGTAGATTCTCTCCGAGCCTATGGGGTCACGTGCTGCATTCATGGCCATCTCCGCGCGCGCCTCCCTTTTGCTCCTACCTACTCCGCCTTAGTGGTTGGATCAGTGTGCCCCGCCAAGAAACCCCTGCACGCCCGTCATTGCGCCACCACTCGCCTGAGGACCATGCCCGAGGTGGGAGGGACACGCACCTGCCCATGCACAGGTCCAGCGAGTGGTTCTACACCCGCGCGCCGGTCATCCACTACCACCTCCCACTGCCCATCAGGAAGCCCCATGGTCGCTTCTTGCTGAGGATCAGCATTGAGCAGGACGGCGAAATCGTGGCTGTCCCCCAGCCGGCACCCATCGATCGTGAAGCCGAAGGAGAAGACTAAAGGTCCCGGGAAGAAATGAATGTGCTCCTTGTTCGCCCGCCGAAAAGAAAGGTGGCTCTTGCGCAGCGCGATGAGGCCGCGGTAGTAGTCCACCAGCTCCCGGTTAATCTCGGCATGCCGGTAGTTAAGGTAGTTCGTCTCATCGTCCTTGTTGTAGCTGTTGTGGTCAATGGTACCACAGCGTACATCCGGCACGTTGCACTGAGCGATGACCTTGCTGCGCGCAAACTCCTGGCCCTCGGCGATCATCACCGGCCCTTGTGCTGTGAAGAGGAACAGTGCCCCCAACTTGTTCAACCGCATCTGCCTCTCGGTCAACCTCACGTGGGCATCCACGTCCAGAACCACGTCCTCATCGCGGATATCTCCGTTGCCAATCCGGACAAAATCGCCAAAGGTGTGGTCGTCATGGGACTCCAAATAGTTGACCGAGTGAGCGGGATCAAGAAAGAGTCCCCCTTCAGAGCGCAGAGTGCCAAGCACATAGTTTTGCATGCTGCGCAGGTTGTTCCCGCCCTGCCACTTGCCAAAGATGAAGCCGAGGCCATCGTAGGGGTTTTGCCCCTTTACGCCGTTGCGTATCTGGTCGTTCCATGAGGCCCAGCCACGGTCGGAAAAACCGGCAAGTTCGTACTTTCCTCCGCCCCATGCCTCAGCGATAAAGATCGCGTGCGGGTTGATGCGGCGCGCCTCCTTTACGATTCGCTCGCAAGTCTCCCAATCAATGAGCGCCGCCAAGTCAAAACGGAACCCATCGATGTGATACTCGGTCATCCAGTACTTGACACTCTCCAGGATGAGCCGGCGCGCCATGGGGCGCTCGGTCTTGAAATCGTTGCCGCACCAGCTTTGGGAGGTAAAGTTCTGGTCGTTGTCAAGCCGGAAATAGTACTTCTTGTCGATGAGCTTAAAAGAGTTCCACTCGTATTGGGCCACGTGGTTATAGACTACGTCCAGAAGCACCGCAATACCTGCCTTATGAAATGCCTTGACAAGCTCCTTCAGCTCCCGCACCTGTCGCCCGTCTACGCCGCAGTACTTCCCTGGTTCCATTGTGGATTCGGTGGCATAGTAGGACTCCGGAGCAAAAAAGCACGACGTCATGTAACCCCAATGGTTGCGGGCGTAGGGGTTCCACGTGTTGACGGGGAGCACCGAGGCGTCCTTGTATGGCGGTTCCATGTTGGCAAATTCGTGAACTGGTAGCAACTCCACCGCGTTCACCCCAAGGCTCTTGATGTAGTCGATGCCCCCCGTGGCGCCCGAATGGATGAGGCCCAGGTAAGTGCCCCGCAGATTCTCAGGCACCCCAGAGCTGGGGTGCGCTGTCATATCGCGCACGTGCAGTTCGTAGATGATCAAGTCACGAGGGGCGATTCTTACCCACGTGTCCCCTTCCCAGTCAAAATCCTCCTGGCCAAGGATCAGGGCTTTGCCGGGGTGACGGAAGTGATTCAGCGTCACCACCGCCTTGGCGTACGGGTCAACCACGTGGCGGGTAGGGTCGAACATTTCCGTGGGACTCTGCGGTCCGACGACGCGATAGGCATAGTACAACCCCACGCAGTTTTGCCTCACCACGGTTTCCCACACACCTTGCCTGTCGCGGCGCATGGGGTATTCCCTGCCTTGCTCTGCATCGTAGCGCTCAAACAGAAGCAGCGTAACCTCTCGCGCGCGGGGTGCGAAGAGGCGAAACACCGCACGGTCGGTCTCCACCGTGCACCCAAGCGGCTTGTCAGAGAAGAATTGGTCCAGGACCCCATCGGGCTGCAGCTCTCGTTTCCCTACGCCCCGCACGTGCAGCGTGTACGTTCTTGTCAGATCTAGGGGCGCTGTCTGAAGAACATAGAAAGAGCCCTGATTGGTGAGGCGCTTGATCTTTGCAGCCGGCGCGAGTTCCACGTCCTGGCGTTGCAGCGGCTGAGCTTCGCCACTGAGGGCAAACTCGATCGTGTCGATGCGCTGGATCTTGGCCCAGAGAATAGCTCTCCCTTCCCGTTCCATGTTCTCCTCTCCCATGACCACCGCCCAACTCACCCAAAGCGCACACAGCGCCATAAGCACCTGCGTGAGGCACTTGGTCACCAACGGTTGGGGAACAGTTTGTCGACTGCCGACCACCATGCGTATGCTCAGACAGCCATCTCATCCAACAGCTCTGCCGCTACCTGTGCGTCGTTGAAGGGGATCGTACGGTCCCTCAACGTCTGCGTGGATTCGTGCCCTTTGCCCAACAGGAGCACAATGTCGCCGGCACCGGCCTGGCGCAGGGCGAAGGCGATGGCCTCGCGGCGGTCCAGAATGACCTGGTGAGGCCTCTGCCCGATGCCTGCCACTATCTCGGCCGCAATCCGCGCGGGGTCCTCGTTCCTCGGATTATCAGCAGTCACTATGACCAAGTCGCTCAGCTCCCCCGCAATCTTGCCCATGATTGGGCGCTTCTCTTTGTCCCGGTCACCGCCACAGCCAAAGAGGGTGAGCACGCGCCGAGGGTTTAGGGACCGCGCCAAGGCCAGGACGTTCTTCATCCCATCTGGGGTGTGCGCATAGTCGACCACGACGGTAAAGTTCTGGCCGCGCTCGATGAGTTCGAATCTTCCGGCCACGCGAATTGGAGCTTCCAAGCCCTGGCGGATGGCATCCAAGTCGAATCCTTGACTATAGGCGGCCGCGGCCGCAGCAAGCGCATTGTAGACATTGAACATCCCCAGCAAGCGCATGCGCACGGGGACCACACCCGCCCGGGTGCGCAACGTGTATTCGGTGCCGCGCACTGACAGACGGATATCCTCCGCCACGAAATCCGCCGGGCTGGCAACGCCGTAGGTGAGCACTTTTGCCTTTGTGGCGCCGATGAAGTAGTCAGCCGAAGGGTCGTCGCGGTTGACCACCGCATGTTTGTCCGGAGCCAACCACTCGAACAACCGCATCTTGGTCCTGCGATAGTTCTCAAGCGTCCCGTGGTAGTCCAGGTGGTCCTGGGTCAAATTGGTAAAGACGGCTACATCAAACTGACAGCCATCAACCCTGTGAAAGTCAATGCCGTGCGAAGAGACCTCGAACACGCAGTAGTCCACCCTCTCTGTCACCATCTGCCGGAAGATGGCGTGCAGGTCTGGTGGCTCTGGCGTGGTGTCTTTCGAATGGTGGATGACCCCATTGACCTTGTAGTAGAGCGTCCCGATTAGTCCGACCCTCACCCTTTGCTGGAGGATGCTCTCCACCACGTGGGTCGTAGTGGTCTTGCCATTGGTACCGGTCACGCCGATGAGCTTCAGCTGGCGCGAGGGGTAGCCGTAGAACTTGTTGGCCAAAAGAGCCAAGGCGGCACGGGAATCGCGAACCAGGACCTTGGTCGCTGGCGGGGGCACGGGACGATCTTTTTCCAGAACGACCACCGCGGCACCCTTGGCCACTGCCTGGTCTATCCTCTCATGCCCGTCGGGAATCTCTACCTTGTCGAGCTGGGTGTAAATGTTGATAGCCACAAACACCGCTCCGGGCACCACACGCAAAGGGTCGTAGACGAGGGCTGGGACCTCTATGTCGGGAAGGGATGCGAGGCTTTGCGCTTCTGGCAATACCGAAAACAACTCGCGTACGTGCATGAATGAACGCTTCCTGAGTTTCGATCTTCTTTCCGCCTTTGTGGTCGCGAATTATTGGGCAAAATATAACAAATCCGCGCCAAAATGTAAAGCCCTTTGTTGCCGGATTGTGGGCCGACTGGAAGTGGAGCTCTTGCGGTGAGGACGAATGAGCTACTCATCCAAGGAGAAGCATCGACAGACTCTCCCGGCAGCATAGCACCTCGGGCGCGTGAACTCTGCAGGCGCGCAAGTGGGATGACCTGTGGCAGGATGGGAATCACCGTCTGAACGGCGCCCGACCGTTTTCCGCTTGTTCGCATTCGCAGGAAAGGTAAGCCTCCAGAGATTTCTATTGACAATTTGGGGATTTGTTGTATCTTTACAAGCTCGCGGTGCTGGTGAACCAAGTATGAGGTGATGCAGATGAACATCGTAGTCGTGGTCAAGCAGGTGCCGGACACGGAGGCCGCGGTGAGGCCCGATGCAAGCGCACCGTGGCGCATCAATGAATCGGGGATCAAGTTCATTGTCAATCCCTACGACGAGTTTGCCGTAGAGGAGGCCATCCGCATCAAGGAAGCCAAGGGTGGCCACATACTGGTCGTGACCGTGGGCCCGCCCCGGGCAGATGAGGCGCTGCGGACATGTGTGGCCATGGGCGCCGACGACGCCATGCGCATCGACGACACGCAGCATCGTGAGCTTGATGCCCTCAGCTGCGCGCAGCTTCTGAGCAAGGCCATCGCCCAAACTCCTTTTGACCTCATCCTCTGTGGCAAGCAGGCTATCGACGACGATCTCGGCGCAGTAGGAACATTCATCGCTGAGTTTCTCGGCCTGCCACATGTGGCGGTCGTCACCAAGTTGGAGGTGGCCGACGGCAAGGCCATCTGCCGCAAGGAAATCGACGGCGGCACGCAAAAGGTGGAGGTCCAGTTCCCAGCAGTCATCACCGCGCAGAAAGGCCTTAACGAACCCCGCTATCCGGCCCTCCGCGGCCTGATGTTGGCGAAGAAGAAGGAAATCAAGGTCCTCACCCCGGCTATGCTGGGCGTGGCAGAGGAGGAGCTCAAACCTCTTTCCCGCGTCCAAAACCTGGAAGCCCCTCCAGCGCGCGGCAAGGGGAAGATCTTGCAGGGAGAACCTGAATCCACGGCTGTGGAGCTGGTGCGGCTCCTGCGAGAAGAAGCGAAAGTCATATGATTTGTGAATGGATCCACGCGGAGGACTGCACATGGGACAGGAGATTCTGGTCTGGGCAGAGGTCAAAGACGGTACACTGCGCCGTGCTTCGCTAGAGGCAGTAGGAGCGGCCTGCCAGGTTGCTTCCAGGACAGGCGATTCCGTAGCAGCGGCGCTCATTGGCAACGTTGACCCGCAGGTGCTGACGCGCTTGGGCCAGGCAGGAGTCAGGCGCGTCTACCGGGTCCAGGGACCAGAGTTCGCGCACTTTGAGGCGTGCCGTTACGCCGAAGCGCTCCAGGCAGTAACGCAGCACAGTGCTCCCTCACTCATTCTCATGGCGGCCACAGCGCTAGGCAGAGATCTTTCCGCAAGGCTTGCGGCAAAACTGCGCGCCCCCTTGGCTACCGATTCCATCGCGGTGGAAATGGATGCCACAGGAGTGACCGTAACCAGGCCTGTGTATGCCGGCAAACTGCGCGCAACCGTCAGGCTCACTGCTCCACCGGCGCCTGTCGTCACGCTCCGCCCCAATGTTTTCTCCGTACCACAGCCGCAGGACGGAAGGACCGCGGAAGTCGTAGAGGTGAGCTGTGAGCCAAGTCCCGTGGCGCACAAGGTCACAGTGCAGGAGACCACTTACTCCACAGGTGAAATGCCCGATGTATCGGAGGCGGAGATCGTGGTCTCCGGCGGCCGGGGCATGAAAGGTCCCGAAAACTTTGCCATATTGGAGGAACTGGCCAAACTGCTGGGTGGCGCAGTAGGAGCTTCCCGTTCGGCCGTGGACGCGGGATGGGTGGATCACCAGCACCAGGTGGGGCAAACCGGCAAGACCATCTCGCCCAATCTCTACATCGCGTGCGGCATCTCGGGAGCCACCCAACACCTTGCGGGGATGTCAAGCTCCAAGTGCATCGTGGCGATCAACAAGGACCCAGAGGCCAACATTTTCAAGGTCGCCGACTATGGCGTGGTGGGCGACCTTTTCGAAGTTGTGCCCATAATGACCGCGGAAATCAAAAAGCTCAAATAGCACAGTGGCACACCGAAGACTCACGCGCGGCTACGTGCAGGTTTACACCGGCCACGGCAAAGGGAAAACAACTGCGGCCTTGGGCCTGGTACTGCGGGCAGCAGGTCACGGGTTGCGAAGCCACGTGATTCAGTTCATGAAGGGCGATATCGAGTACGGGGAGATCACCGCCGTTCGACATCTTGGTGGGCTGGTAACCATCACCCAAATGGGCAGGCCCACATTTGTGGACAAGGCTCACCCCGACCCGGAAGACATCCGCCTGGCGAACGAGGCGCTGCAGCTGGCCCATACTTCGGTGCGCAGCGGTGAGTTCGACATTGTGGTCCTCGATGAGGTAAACGTCGCCCTCGATTACGGCCTGATCCCTGTGGCTAAGGTCCTGGAGCTCGTCGCCACTAAACCTCCTCACGTGGAACTCATACTGACCGGGCGGAATGCCCCCCAGGCCATCATCGATGTGGCGGATTTAGTTACCGAAATGCACTGCATCAGGCACTACTACGAACGCGGCGTGGCGGCGCGACGCGGCATCGAGTTTTGACCTGTGCCGGGCCAGGAAGGACGCAAAAGGCCCTGGCCCTCCCCACCCTCGAGATTTCCCTGCCCCAGACGGTACGTGGAAAAATTATTCCTTGGATCTTTAGCGGCGATAGAGCGCTTTCGGTGGCAAAGCGCGTCTAAACAATCAGCGAGGACATGGCTAGGCTTTGTCCCCGCGCCCACCTTCAGAGGAACGGTTACAAACTGCGGCGCAGGTGGAACAACGCCCTCCTTCTCACCGTCTCGCCGCTGTTTGTGTGACGGGGGCTGAGCTTCCACGCCCAAAGCCGTTCGTTGAAAAGGTCCCTGCGTCGTGCGTCAACACGTGCCCGTCAACAAACCTCCATCAACAATAAGAAACCCGCGGGTGTATTTCTGGCCACCGGCGAGGAACATCGAGCACACACGGCAGTCACTGGCCAGGATTCGTACACCGCGATCTTCACGCCGCCAGGTGGCGTCCTTATGAACGCCCCCCGTCAGGTCTTCGACCATTCGGAGTCCTTCCCGTT
>JAPDPR010000013.1 GCA_034506335.1 candidate division KSB1 bacterium | reverse complement strand
CGACTCAAGACCTGCGTAATCGCCGCCGTCAACGTCGTCTTCCCATGATCCACATGCCCTATCGTCCCTATGTTCACGTGCGGCTTCTTCCGCTCAAACTTCGCCTTCGCCATCGCTCATCTCCTCCACGAAGTAGTTACCAGTCGGCACGACCAGCCCGGAAGAGCCGAGCCCACGACCGGGATTGAACCGGTGACCTCATCCTTACCAAGGATGCGCTCTACCGACTGAGCTACGTGGGCATGACAGCCATCACGTTCCGCGGTCTGGCCGCTGCCTGTTGCCAGGGGAGTTCCTACTCCCCGCGTTTGCCAGGAACCCCACCTCCTGGCGTTCAGGCATGAATTACTTCTGCCCCTATCCGCCTCCTTCTGTGCCGGAGGCACGCCGTTCCCCGTGTGGGGCTCAGCGGAGCGGGAGACGGGACTCGAACCCGCGACCAACAGCTTGGAAGGCTGTGACTCTAGCCAACTGAGTTACTCCCGCAAAGCCAGGGGATCGAAGAGTTACAAGAGAAGCCCACCTGCCGATGAGACTTCAGGAAAGGAAACTCTTCAAATCCCGGCTTCAGTGGGGAGGGGAGGATTCGAACCTCCGAAGGCAGAGCCGACAGATTTACAGTCTGTTCCCTTTGACCGCTCGGGAACCTCCCCACGCACTAACGTTATCTATCTTTCGGAGAACACACATGAGGCATGCGTACGTCTGACTGAGCCACCAGCAGGAATCGAACCCGCGACGTCCTCATTACAAGTGAGGTGCTCTACCAACTGAGCTATGGTGGCACAACCCAAACGGACTATCAGGAGCCTGGCAGGTGTGCTTCTCCTAAAAGACAGCTTTGTAATTTATAAAAAAATTGCAGCCTGTCAAGCACTTTTTTTCGCTTTCCACCATTTTTTCTGTTCTTCGTGGTTGGTGCGCTTGGCCGGTTCATGCTATGTCAGGCGCCAGCTCGTCCCTTCCCTTCCATCCTCCAAGATCACCCCCATCTCCGCCAAACGGGCGCGCAAATAGTCAGCCCGCTGCCAGTCCCCCTCCCGCCTCAATTGCGTCCGCACCTCGACCAGCAGCTCGATGAGCTGTTCCACCTTGTCGGAGGCTGCCCTCGGCGAGAAGGGCGTGATGCCCAGGATATCCCCACCGAGCTCTTGGAAAAAGCCCAGTGCTATCTGCAGACTACCACGAGTGACACTCCCTTTGCTCTCGAGGAACCTGTTTACGTCGTGCACCGCCTGGAAGAGCACCCCAATTGCTGCCGGCGTATTGCAGTCGTCGTCCATCGCCTCCAGGAAGGACCGCTTGCGGACATCGAGCGTCCCCGCGAGTTCGGGGTCAGCGGTCCCTTCTTCCGCAGTGGCCACACGATGCGTCAAAGCGCGAAGCAAAACATGAAATCGTGCCAAGCCCACACCAGCCGCGCGTACCGCCTCGTCACTATAATCGAGGGGAGAGCGGTAGTGGCTCCCCAACACGAAGAAGCGCAATTCTTCACCGGAGTGCCGGGTAAGAGCATCCTTGATGGTCGTAAAGTTGCCCAGCGACTTGCTCATCTTCACACCGTTCACTAGCACCATGTTGTTGTGGAGCCAGTAGCGCACGAACGGCTTGCCGGTGGCAGCTTCGCTCTGCGCAATCTCGCATTCGTGGTGGGGGAAACTGTTCTCCAGACCGCCGCCGTGGATATCGATGGTCTCGCCCAAGTACTTCATCGCCATCGCGGAACATTCCAGGTGCCACCCAGGAAAGCCCCAGCCCCACGGGCTTGGCCAGCGCATGATGTGCTCAGGCTCGGCTCTCTTCCACAGGGCGAAATCGGCTGGGTGCCGTTTCTCCTGGCTCACCTCCACGCGCGCCCCTGCCATCTGTTCGTCTATGGACCGCCCTGATAACTTGCCATAGCCTGCGTATTTGCTTACCTCAAAGTACACAGAACCGTTCACTTCGTACGCATAGCCCTTAGCCAATAGAGTTTTCACCAGCTCGATCTGCTCTGGAATGTGCCCGGAAGCGCGGGGCGAAATGTCCGGTCGCACCACATTCAGGGCGTCCATGTCCTCGAAGTAGCTCCTTGTGTACCGCTCCACAAGTTCCATTGGCTCCAGCCGTTCCCTGGCCGCCCCTTTCAGGATGCGGTCTTCGCCTGTGTCCAGCAAGTGCCCTACGTCCGTAATGTTTTGCACGTACCGAACGCGGTAGCCAAGGTAGCGCAAGTAGCGCACGATCACATCGAAGGAGATGTAGCTCTTTGCGTGCCCGATGTGCGCGTGATCGTAGACCGTGGGGCCGCACACGTAGATTCCCACGCGCCCCTCGTGCAAGGGGATAAACTCTTCCTTTTTCCTGGTTAGGGTATTGTAAAACTTGAGCGCCATATCATTTCCCTCTCACCGCCTGTACGAGCTCGCGGGCCCGCCGCACTGAGACTTGTCCTTCCTCTTTCAAGCACGTACCAACGATGAACCCGTCGCACATGGACCTAAACTGTTGCACGTTTGTTGGGTTAACACCACTTCCCACCAGGAGCAAGCACTGCGGAAGCGCTTGGCGCACCTCCGCTACGGTCTCCACCGCGGGAGGATCGCCAGTTGCCTTGCCGGTGATGATTATGGCGTCGGCATGCGCTCGCTCGACGAGCTCCCTGCTCTGGCGCACCACATCGGAGCTGCCGAGCGGGGCTGCGTGCTTGACCAGGACATCTGCTAACACATAGACCTCGCTTCCCAATGCCTTGCGCGCGCGCAGCAGTTCATGAGCCTTGCCTTGGATAAGTCCCTGGTCGGTGACCGAAGCGCCCGCCAAGATGTTCACCCGAATGAACCTGGCCCCAACCACCGTGGCGATGGAGAGTGCGGCCATCGCATCATTGCGGAGCACATTTACTCCCACCGGCAAGCCCACAGCCTGGCGCACCCTGTCGCACACCAGGGTCATGGAGGCAACCGTCACGTCGGGCACCTTTTCCGGGAAAAAGGGTGTATCACCAAAGTTCTCTATGAGCAGTCCATCAAACCCAGCCTCGGCCAGGGCACGAGCATCGCGTACCGCCGCCTCAATCACAGCCTGCATGTCGCCGTTATACCCTGGGCTCCCAGGAAGGGGGCGCACGTGCACCATCCCGATCAGTGGCTTGGCCAGGCCGAACGTGGCTTCAAGCCAGCTACTCTGCATGCGCATCCCCTCTGAAGCGGTTCAGAGCCATCCATACGATGCGCTCGCACAATTCTGGGAAATCTATCCCGGCGGCGCGCGCGGCCTTGGGTACAAGGCTGGTGCCGGTCATGCCGGGCAACGTATTCATCTCAAGACAGTAGATCTTGCCGTCCTTGCCCAAACGCATGTCCACGCGCCCATAGTCTTCCGTGTGGAGGACCTGGAAAGCCAGCACCGCCGTCTCCTGCGCTTCCCGACGCGTCGCCTCACTCACCTGAGCCGGCACTTCATAGCGGCTCTTACCATGGGAATACTTGCACTCATAGTCGTAGAAACCGTGCTCAGGGATGATCTCCACCACTGGCAACGCTTCTCCGCCGAGGACCGCCACAGTCAATTCCCGGCCGTCAATAAAGCGTTCCACAATTACGTGACGTGAATACGCCGCCGCTCGCTCGAGGGCGCCTTGCAATTCCTCTGGCTCACCTACCTTGGTTACCCCCACCGTAGACCCCTGGTCACTCGGTTTCACTATCACCGGGAAGCCCAACGAGTCGACGATTGCCCCTGCAACTGCAGTGGGCTCCGCCGAGGGCACGTCCACAGGCAGCCACTCGGGTGTGCGAATTCCCGCGCGCTCGAACAAGCGCTTGGATACAATCTTATTCATCGCCAAGGCACTGCCCAGTACTCCTGAGCCCGTGTATGGCAGCCCGGCCAGGGTCAGCAGGCCCTGGATGGTTCCATCCTCACCCGCGCCGCCATGCAAGCCATTAAACACTACGTCAAGTCGTTGCTCTGCCAGGAACTCCACACAGCGGATGTAATGGCGGCCGAAATCCGACGGTAACTCGGCCAATGAGGGGGGCTCAGGACCGATCGCGACGTCCACAAGTCCATTGGCGGTCCGCAGAGGACCATCGCCTTGCGCCGGGTCTACCAGCATTACCTCGTGCCCTCGTTCGCGCAGGGCAGCGGCAATTTGTCTGCCGGAAGCCAGGGACACATCCCGTTCCGGCGAGTGTCCCCCTAGGAGCACGGCGATTCTAAGCTTGCTCACGCAGTGACCTTTCGATAAGTTTGACAACGGCATCTTTCCCTAAGAGCGCCACGATCTTCGGCAACGGCGGCCCATCGGCCTCCCCGGTCAGTGCGATGCGAACAGGAGCCCACAGGTCACGCCCCATGATTCCGATTTCCCGCCGGACCGCGTCCATGAGCCCAGTGAAAACCTCTTCATCAAGCCGGGCAAGGGACCGCAGCTGTCGGACAACGGACCAAAGGACCTTCTGTGATGATTCCCGCCGTAGGTACATCACCGCGGCTCTATCTATCACCGGTGCTGGGTCCTTGCCGAAAAGGCTCAGTTTTTGCGCAAGTTCCCCTACCGTTGCCACCTGCTCCCGGAACAACTGCAGCAACTGCGGAAGTCGGGGATCATGTTCTTGAAGACCAGATCTCGCCAGTAGAGGCCGGAGGGCAGCACGTAGCTCGTCGTCGCGCAACAGGCCGAGGCGGCGTCGACTTGTTGCACGCAACACTTCGAGGTCGAGCACCTGTGGCTCTAGCCCCAGGCCCTTGGGGGCGAAAAGTGGCAGCAGCTCCTGCGCGCTGTCGACCATCAGCCCGGCGCTGTCCATTCCCGTAAGGTGGGCGATGAAACCCAGCACCGTGCCCGGAAGGTAGCCCTCCTGGCGCAGCGCCTCGATGGTGAGCTGAGACGCCTGCGCGGGTCCTCCTTGTGGCCCGGGCCGGATGGAGGGCAGATGCGCAACATGTGGCAAGTCCCAGTCTAAGGCGCGACAAATGAGGAGCTGCCGCAGAGTGAAAAGCAGCGCCCCTTCGTCCCGGACCACGTGCGTGATCAACATCAGCGCGTCATCTACAGCGGCACGGAGCTCCGGACTGGGGTCCCCTTTGGCGGTGACGAGCACTGGGTCGCCGGCGTTTTCGGCCCGCACCGCGACCCTCCCTCGAAGGAGGTCCTCAACAACGATCTCGCCCGCATGTCCGCGCAGCCGCAGAACCGAAGATCTGCCCTTCCTTCTTAGCTCCTCCACACGCGGAGGCGCCAGCCGATCACACCCCGACACACAGCGCTCACCCGAACTTGGCCCGCAGAAGCAATAAAACGCTGTCTGTTCCCGAAGGAGCTTACCCGCAAAGTGCGCGTAAAGCTCATGACGGGCAGCCTGGTTGTACGGGCCGAACGGCCCCCCGCGTTCTGGACCCTCGTCGGCATTCAGGCCCAGCCACGTGAGGTCACTTTGCAGGCGCGCAGCTCCGTCGTGGGCCGCGCCCGCGAAATCATCCAGCCGCAGGACCAGGCAACCGCCAGCTTTTCTTGCCAAAAGCCAACTGACCAGTGCAAGGCGCGCTTCTGTCAGCGTCAGCGCCCCAGGGCTGGCCGGTGCGAACACTACCCTGGGTAGCACGAGCTCAGCCACGGCTTTCGACGCCCTCCCCTGAATGGGCAATAAGGGCGACCGCCGAGGCAGCAATCCCCTCGCCCCTACCGGTGAGACCCAGTCCCTCCGAAGTAGTCGCCTTCACCGAAACTGCGGTCTGGGAAATCCCAAGAGCGACAGCGATATTGTGGCGCATGGCCTCAATGTAGGGGGCCAACATGGGGCGCTCGGCAACCACCGTGGCATCCACGTTCACCACCACTGCGCCTGCATCGGCTAGGATTTTGGCGACACGTTCCAACAGCAAGAGACTGGACACTCCCTTCCACTGTGGGTCAGTATTGGGGAAGTGCCTCCCAATATCGCCCGCGGCTGCAGCCCCGAGCAGAGCATCAGCGATGGCGTGGCAAAGCACATCCGCGTCCGAATGACCCAATAACCCTTGCGGGAAAGGGATTTCTACACCCCCAAGAATGAGCGGCCGTCCGCTCACCAGTCGATGGACGTCATACCCTTGGCCTACCCTCATGCTCCCTCCTCACGGGCAAGGAGCTGCTCAACGACAAAAAAATCGTGGGGGGTGGTCACCTTCATGGTGCGAGGATCGCCCGCCACCACCCACACAGGATACCCAATCCTCTCCACCAGAGCTGCGTCATCGGTGGCCTGTATGCCTTGGACGCGAGCGGCCCGATACGCTTCCAGCAAAAGCGTGCGGTGGAAGGCCTGTGGCGTCTGCACAGCCACCAACCTATCGCGCGCTAGAGTACACACCACCTGATCGGCCTGGACCTCTTTGATTGTGTCGTGCAGGCGGAGAACCGGAATGGCCGCACCGTGGAGCTCTGCCGCCTCCAGCACAGCCTCCACAACCCTGGCATTCACCAAGGGACGTGCCCCGTCATGCACTGCCACCAACTCTACCTCCGGCGGTAACGCTTGCAGGCCCGCCCACACCGAGTCCTGTCGCTCCTGCCCCCCTGCCACGATCGCCTTCACCTTGCGCAGGGCATAGCGCTGCACAACCTCCTCCCGGACAAAACCCTCCTGGCCGCCAGGGACGACTAGCTCTACTGCTTCCACCCGCGGCATGCGTTCGAACACCATGAGGGCATGCACAACCATGGGGCGCCCACGAAGGAGGGCAAACTGCTTAGGGGTGCCGGTACCAAAACGCTCGCTGCGTCCCGCCGCCACCACTATCACTGCGGCGCGCACTGAAACACTCTCATCCCTAGTCGCGTAACCGCCGGGTCACAGGATCAGCATAGCATCGCCATAGCTGTAGAAGCGAAACTTCTCCCGGATCGCCCTGCGATAGGCCTTGAAAATCAAATCACGCCCGGCGAATGCGCATACCATCATGAGCAGCGTCGATCCCGGCAAGTGGAAGTTGGTAATCAGCCGATCAACGATCTTGAACTCGTATGGTGGATAGATGAACTTGTCCGTCCACCCTTTGCCCGGCTTTACGAATCCTTCAGAGGTGACTACCGTTTCTAACACCCGCACTGCGCTCGTACCCACCGCGATCACTTTGTGCCCCGAGCGTATGGTCTCGTTGATGGCCTCCACCGACGCCTCAGAAATCTCGTAGTACTCGGAATCCATCTTGTGGCGGCTCAAGTCCTCTACCGCTACAGGGCGGAAGCTGCCCAACCCCAGGTGGAGCAGGACCGGAACGATTTTCACCCCCTTCTTTTCGATCTTCTTGAGCAGTTCTTTAGTAAAGTGAAGCCCGGCGGTGGGAGCTGCCACGGCGCCCCGTGTCTTGGCATAGACCGTTTGGTAACGTTCCTTGTCCAAAGGCTCGGGCTCGCGCTTGATGTAAGGCGGCAGAGGTGACTTTCCGATTCGCTCCACAATAGCGTAAAAGTCCCCCTCGTAATGGAAGCGGACCACTCGCCCACCGGAAACGGTATTGTCGATGACGTCGCCGACGAGCTCCTTGCCCACGGTCAACCGGTTGCCGATGCGTACCTTCCGCGCCGGCTTGACGAGGACCTCCCACAGGCTAGGCTCCAACTCGCGCAACAGAAAAATCTCCACTTGTGCATCGGTGCGGTCCTTGGTACCCATCAGGCGCGCCGGAAACACCTTGGTTTCGTTGATGACTAAGCAGTCGCCCTCCGTCATATAGTCCACCACATCGCTGAAAAGCGCCTCATCGATATCACCGGTCTCGCGATTGACTATCATCAGGCGAGCCTGGTCGCGGCGCTTTGCAGGATACTGCGCAATGAGCTTCTCGGGTAGATTGTACTGGAAGTCTGCAAGCTTCATAGCCATGCTCCCTCAGAAGTCACCAGTCGCTATGCCTTCGCTCTGGATCCTCAAAACAGGCTTTCCTGCTTTCTGCGGGGTTGTTTGAAGCCAAAGTGCACAAACGCGCGCTCCGTGGCTGTCCTCCCTCGTGAGGTACGGTCGATGAATCCCTCTTGCACCAGATAGGGCTCATATACTTCCTCGATAGTCTCGCCGTCTTCCCCCACGGCCACGGCCAGTGTGTTCAAGCCCACTGGCCCGCCCTTGAACTTCTCGATCACCGTACAGATGATGCGCTTGTCCATCTCGTCCAGTCCCAGTTCATCCACGTCCAGTCTGCGCAGGGCGTCAATCGTCACGGCAAGGGTAATTCGTGGCAGTCCTTCGACTTGGGCAAAGTCGCGCACGCGGCGCAACAGGCGATTGGCAACCCGGGGCGTGCCTCGTGAACGTCGCGCAATCTCCATACCCGCCTCTTCGTCCAGGCCAATGCCCAAGATGCGCGCAGAACGCTGAATGATTAGGAAGAGTTCCTCTGGCTTGTAGTAGTCGAGGCGGTTGGTCACTCCAAAGCGCGAGCGCAGAGGAGAGGTGAGGAGCCCGGCGCGGGTAGTGGCGCCGATCAAGGTGAAGGGCGGCAACTTGATCCGCACCGAGCGAGCGTTCGGCCCTTTGTCGATGATGATGTCCACCTGAAACTCTTCCAGCGCCGGATAGAGATACTCCTCCACCACGCGATTGAGGCGATGTACTTCGTCGATGAACAGTACGTCGCGCTCTTCAAGTCTGGTGAGCAGGCCGACCAGGTCCAGCGGTCTCTCCAGGGCCGGGCCGGAGGTGGAACGCAGATTGACGCCAAGCTCGTGGGCAATAATAGTCGCCAGGGTGGTCTTGCCCAGACCCGGGGGGCCATAGAAAAGACAGTGGTCAAGGGGCTCCCCGCGCTGTTTGGCAGCCTGGATAAAGACCCGCAGGTTGTCCACCAGTTTTTTCTGCCCCACAAACTCCTCGAACGAAGTGGGGCGAAGGGCAGTGTCAAATTCGACCTCGCCCTCCAGTCGTCCGGGATTAGTGGCCCTATCAACGTTCTGTCTATCTGGTGTCATGCGGGTGTCTCACACGTTCCGGAGTGCGCGCTTGACCAGTTCCTCCACGGTCAAGGACTCGTGGGGTTCCACTTGGGTCAGCACGGCCTCGAGGGTCCTTTGCGCCGCATCACGTGGATGTCCTAATGAGACCAAGGCCAGGAGGGCGTCTTCGATGACTTGGGATGGGACCTTTCCCGCAGCCACTGGAGCCGCGCCGGGTATCGTTTCCTCGGCCGCCAATCGCTCTCGCAGGTCCATGACCAGCCGCTGCGCGATCTTTTTGCCCACGCCGCGAATGGCCGACAGGGCCCCCACGTCGCTCCTGATGATGCGCCCACGCAGCTCCTTCACCGACGCGCCAGAGAGGATATTGTGAGCCAACCTGGGGCCAATTCCTGGCACGGAGAGCAGATGCAGAAACATCTGCCGCTCTTCAGGCGTGGCAAAACCGAAGAGTTCCATGCCGTCTTGGCGCACGTGGAGGTGGGTCAGCAACAGGACCTCCGTGCCGGTATCGCCTAAGGCTTCGAAGCTGGAGAGGGGAATCGCTACATCGAACCCCACGCCTGCCACCTCGATGACCACACGCGTGGGGGTCTTGTGCATCAGTCTGCCCTTGAGGTAGGTGATCATTGCCGCGTTAGCACCGTTGGCAAGGGCTTTAGGAGCGCAGCCATCCCATCTTGGCGTACCATTTGGAAGTCAAACGCTCAGCCGGAAGTTCGCATTGGGTTCCTCGCGGTACGCTGGAGGTGGCACAGAGCAACCGCCAGCGCGTCCGCAGCATCGTACGCCTGAGGCACGTGCCCGAGGCCCAACAGCTTGCTCACCATGTAACGCACCTGCTCCTTGGAGGCTGCGCCATTGCCCACCACTGCACGCTTGATCTCGGTGACCGCGTACTCAAACACTGGGATACCGCGCTGTTCTGCCAGGAGGAGGACCACTCCGCGCGCGTGACCGACGCTCAACGCCATGCGTGGGTTCTTGGCGAGAAACAGCTCCTCCACCGCCATCCCGTCCACCGGAGAGGCGTCCAGCACGGCGGTTAGCTCATCGTAGATGGTGCGCAGGCGTCTGGAAAGAGGCTCGCGCGCCTCACTCACGATACTCCCATAGCTGACCGCCCCCCAACGGTCACCTTGTGCGACTACTACGCCATAGCCCGTGCGGGCCACCCCCGGGTCAACACCTAAGACGTACACCTGTTCCGCCCTGCATCGCCGCGGATCCACACGCGCCGCGCGCTACCTCTGCTGCTCAAGCTCCTCCAGGACCTTATCGTCAATGTCAAAGTTGGAGTAAAGATTTTGGACGTCCTCTTGTTCCTCGAGGGCATCCATCAGCTTAAGCAACGTCTCAGCGTTCTTCCCTTCCACTTTGACAGTGCTCTTCGGGTACATGGTCAGCTCGGCTCGTTCAATCTCGATCTGGTGCTCGAGCAGTGCGCGCTTAACGTTCTCAAAGTCTGCCGGAGCAGCGATGATCTCGTAGGTCTCGCCCTGGTTGCGCAGGTCCTCCGCGCCGGCCTCCAGAGCAATGCCCAGCAGGTCGTCCTCGGACTTGCCCGAGGGCTTGATGGTGATCACGCCTTTCTTCTCGAACATCCAGGCGACGCAGCCGTTCTCGCCCAAGTTGCCATTGTAACGGCTGAACAGATGCCGAATCTCTGCGACCGTGCGGTTCTTGTTGTCCGTCAGTGTTTCCACCAGGATGGCGGCTCCCCCAGGGCCATACCCTTCGTAGGTGGCCTCCTCATAGACCACACCAGGGAGTTCCCCCGTGCCCTTCTTGATGGCCTTCTCGATGTTGGCTGCCGGCATGTTGGCTGCCTTGGCAGCTGCCACCGCCGCGCGCAGACGAGGGTTGGCGTCTTCGTCGCCGCCGCCCAGTCGTGCAGCGGTAATGATCTCGCGGATTAGCCGCGTGAAAAGACGGCCCCGCTCGGCATCGAGCTTAGCCTTCTTGTGCTTAATGCTATGCCACTTGGAATGGCCCGACATGTATTACCTCCAACGGACTTGCTCCATCGCCGGCACCAAACATCTCCCTGTTCATTGGTCCGGCCGTTAAATGTAATAAAATCGGCCTCGATTTGCAAATGAAAAATCCGCGCATTTAACGCGGGGCGAGGGGTAACTACTGGGGAAATATGTGCGCAGGGGAACGACCCCACGCAAAGCCTAAGGGCGCTCCCGGGGAGGAGATGCAGAGACCAAGGTCCTCACTACCCACGCTTGGCCAAAACCTTTTTCCATGGCTTTCTGCTGGAGTTCTTCTGCCTCGAACCTGGAGATGCAGTCCCCCACCCGGACTTTGTAGTAAGGCGCGTCAAAGACCATGTACACTGGCTCCTCAAACTTCAGCAGCGCCTCCTTGCGTACTTCGCGGGCGACCTCTTCGAAAGGCGTAGACACTATCTGCACCCGATAGCCAAGGACCGACGAGGGCTGAGCTACTGTGTCCACCCCCACGCTCGGAACCTGCCCCCCAATGCGGCTACTCCGGTCCGGCATCGGGATCACTGGCTCACTCTCGCCCAGGCTGCCTGGGTCCCAATCCTCTACAATTCCTGCGTTCTTCCCAGGAGCCCCTTGCTCGGTCACCTGTCGTCGCGCCGCACACCCCACCACCAGCACCGCGAGGAAGAGTGCACCTCCAAGGTCTAGACAGCGACAACTAAACCTCATTGAGACCACTCCGTCTTTCTTACTAACCTTTCACAAGTACTACCATCGTGGCATGGCAAGCCACTCGCCTTATGCCTGCCAATCCCGTCGCGGCAACCCATGCGCCACATACCGCAAAAGGCCCCTCATTGCATCTTAAGCATCTTCATTGACGCGGCGAATTGGCCCGCCTGGAACCGACAGATGTACAACCCTGATCCCGCGGAGCGGCCGAATGCATCACGTCCGTCCCAGGTCACGGTATACCACCCAGGCTCCATCAGGCCATCCACCAAGGTCGCGATCTCTTGACCGAGCATGTTGTAAAGCACAAGGCGCACCTGCACCGGACCATCCTGAGGGCCCTTCCCCACCCGATAGGAGATCTCCGTCCCAGGGTTGAACGGGTTCGGGTAATTACCCACGAGCGCCGAAGAGGCAGGTGGCGCAACCACAACCTCTACCACCGGCGAGAAAGTGAACGTGCCGTCGTTATCGACCTGTTTCAGTCGGTAGTAATAAGTGCGAGCGCTGAGCCTTCGGTCCACAAAGCAATAGGTATGCGGTCTGGAAGTTGTGCCCGATCCGGGGACGAAACCCACCACTTTCCACTCCAGACTCCGCCCGTCCTGTCGTTGCACTTCAAAGCCGTAGTTGTTGCTTTCGGTTTGGGTAGTCCACTCTAACACCACCTGCCCTTCGCCCGCCCGCGCGACAAACCTCGATAGCTCCACTGGCAGTGTGGTCGCGGAGGCCACATTGGAGTACGGAGATGCATTTCCCACATTATCGAAGGCGACCAACAGGAAGTAGTAGGTCGTGTTCTGCTGCAGACCGACAACCGCCACTGTCTGGGCCAGACCTGGCTCTACGGGGTCGGGTACTCCGGCCACGGGCGTTGCCGCCTCCCACCACGCGGCTGTGTCGGCCCCCACCGGCTCGGTGTGGTAGCGAATTTCATAGCTTGTGGCCGCGCCACCCATCCACTGGTCGTCTCCAGGGGCGGTCAAGCTCAGTATGACGAACGTGTCTTGGGCATCCACGACCCCTAAGTCAGCTACGCGAGCCGGCGGAGTAAAATCGAAGTATTCGGGCACACCCCACGCCACCAAGGGGGCTGCTGCCTGTGCAGCTATTTGTTCCGCCTGCTGATAGGTGAGGTTTTCCGGAAGATAGTAGCTCCAATATGTCAAGTTGAGCGTGCCCTGCATCGTCTGGTCGTCTTCGAGGATTATCCCCGTCTCGCCGTAGGAACCATCTTCACCGGTGTTCGGAGACTCCGGGGACGAGTTGTCGCGGTAGAACAAACGATATCGGTCACTGATCGGGTTCCCTCCCAACCCCACAATCCCTACCACGGAGGCCCTCTGCAAGGCGCTCCCCGGATAGCTCGGGTCGGCGGTGATGAGGTACCAGTTCAGCCCTGGCCAAAGCAAGGTGGCATTAAAGCCCGCGGCCTCGATCGCGTTGATGCGATTACCGGCGAGGTTCCAAGGGTTGTAAAACACCATGCCAAAGGCCCGCGAATTCAGGTCATAGGAAAACCGGAGCATGCGGATGCTCACGTTGGGGATAGCCACCAGCGACCGTTCACCGGTGGACATGTAGGCAAAGTGCGGGTAATAGGTGGTGACCAGCTTAAGGCTGTCGGAAAAGGTAACCCCAAAAACCGAGCCACTGAAAAGCAGCACCTGCGACCGCATCAACCGCACTGCACCACCACGATAGTCTACCCTGCGGAGAGAAAGCCAAGGGTGGTCTTCGTGAAACGGCTCGATATTGAGTCCATACACGCTCACCTGAAGACGAAACTTCTGCCGGTCCAGAAAATCGAGCCCGTCGCCCCCTGCCGCCGCATTGATGGCCAAAAAGTCGGCAAACCCTTTGACCCCATTCTGGATGGCATAGCTCACACCTGTGACCAGGTCGGTGGCTGGGTTATAGCTCATGTATTGCAATGGCGAGGCTGCAAGCTCTGGCGAAAGGTAGAGGTAGGCATACCCTTGCCGCAGACCGCCAAGTGTGTCGGCCACCGTCACCAAGTAGCGGACATTGAAGCGGGCCGCATTATCGGCAACCCACCCGTCTTCCGGTGCCACATCGCCCAGGTCGCTCGCCATGAAGACCACCTGATCCAGAGAGTCCAATACCCCGTTGTACGTGCCATTGAAGTAGGTGTTCTGGTTGTCACGTTCGTCTATCTGGAAGGGAATGGGCTCCCATTGCCCAGTATTGGCGCGATAGGCATAGACCCGGATCTGCTCCACCTGCGACCCCACCAATAGGGGTAAAGATCGCCCGTCTACCACAACCGGGTCATAGGGCCTCTGCAGGTCGGAGGCAGACAGGGGCCCGCCCAGAAGCAGGGCGATTGCCACGGCGCATGGCATGCGGCAACGCTGGTGCTCGGCACGCATCGCTGCTCCTTTCTGTGCTCTACTTACCCCTGATGGAACCTCTTACTTGCCGAAGCTGGCGACCGCCTCTTCCACGGTCGGAAACGTATCGAAAATCGTGACCAACTTCGTAATCATCAACAGGCTTTGCACTTTTTCCGTCACCCCTGAGAGGCGAAGGTCCCCCTGAGCATTGCGCACAGTGGTCATGGCACCCATCATGGCACCCAGACCCGAGCTGTTCACCCACTTGACCTTGGACAAGTCCATCACGACGCGGTTGATCCCCTTTCCGACCAACTCCTTCACCTTTTCGTGGACCTCCAGCGTTTCCGGTCCCCCCATCAGGTTGCCCTTGAGTTGCAGGACTGCCACGTTGCCATGCATCTGTTCTTTGATTGCCATCTCACCCTCCACAAGTTGATCAGCTCCGACAGCGTATGCAATTTACGAATTTCCACCCAAGATTGCAACTCATTTCTCATCGGTGAGCGTCGCCGGTGCCGCCTCGGGTGGGGGCACGAAGCTGTCCTTGAACCGCGCCCCTTCGGCGAGCACCCGCGCCGCGCGTTCGCCCCACCCGCTTTCCAGGTAGTACTCCCCCACTTTGCGATAGACATCCGGAACATGCTCCGGTCCAAACAGGCGCGCCAGCAATGCCTGCGTGGACACCCCCAAGCCGACCAGGACCTCTTCCGGCTCCTCAAGCATCCACGCAAGCAAGACCACGTTCTCTTTGTTCGAGTCCACAAGCTCCAAGAGCAGCTCGCGCCCCTCATCGAAGAGCACTTTGATATTCACCAGGTTGGTGGACAAGGTTTCTTGGAGAACCTGAGCGCCCTGAAGGTCGTCCCGGTAGTAGCCCACGCCGCAGCGGTACTCTTCTACCACCATCATCTTGTGCCGGAGGAGCTCCACATTGATAAGCATGCGCAGCTCGGCACCTTCGGGAGTGAACTTTGCCACTGGCTCGAATCTACCCGCGGCGATATCGTCCGGGCGACGGAACACAAGCGTCAAGTCGCGATGGACGTCGTCAAGCATAGCGCGCACCGCCCGGAGCTCCTCGACAGGCGCACCCAGTTCGCGGACAAACCCCTCGAATAGAGTGGCGAACCGATCCGACGTTTGCAGGTAACGACGCACGGCCCTGGCCACGCGCCAGTTGCGAATGGTCACTACGTATGCGCTCACCTGCGGTCCGAAGAGTTGGGCAGCCACTGGTCCTCCGCGAGTCCGATTGCCACTCTACTGCTCCCTGAGCGATCCCCAGTACAGCGCATTGAAGAGCACCCGAAAGGTCCCCACGGTCCAGGCCCGAAAGTGGGGCCTGAATCCGAAGAGGACGACCCTGCCCTTGCCCATGGAACATGCCGCCACAGCAGCTCGATTGGCGATGAGGTCTTCTCCCTCCAACCACCCGCTCAGCAACAGTCCGTTCGTTGCGAAAGTGATTGGCGCCTCACACGAGGAGGGATCAAACGCCATCTTCTCGGTGACGAAAGCAGCTCCCTCCTCCTGCATGCCATAACAGAGGGGATGGTGGGGATCGCATCGCATCCGCACCAGCGAGCCCGGACAGCGGAATCTCTGGCCCTCTTTTCCCTCGAGCACATTGCGCACGGGGAGTGCACAGTGGCGCAACGGCAGTTCACACGCCGTGCCCAGCGCGATGAGCGTCCCACCGTGGGCCACGAAGTGTCGAAGTTGCTCAATCCCCTCCTGGCCAAGGCCACCAGCAAAGGCACGCGGGTAGCGATCCGCGCTGAGTCCCTCTCGAAGGGCCCGCTCGCTAAGGCTGGGAAGGAGGACCACGTCGAAACGCCTGGCAAGGTCACCCGCTCTGATATCTACGTCGTGCACCGACTGGTAAGAAAACCCCTCCTTCTCCAACACCCAGCGAAGCCAACCCTCATCTGCGGCGGCCACATAGCTCTCATACACGGCTATTCGCGGCGACGCGATGCGCCGAAGTTGGACCCGGAGCGGGCTGTCTACAGGGACAAGCTCCAGGCCTGCCTGGCGCGCTAGGCTATCCAATGTCTGCCAATGCTCCACGTTTTCTAATACAAACGTGCCTTCAGGCCAGAGCAGTCCTGCTGCAGTGAAGGGTTCAGAGGCCCAGAAAACGTGCCCGCCGGTACGCATAACCAGATTTGCTGCGGCGTGGGAATGGGTGTGCGGCGCAAGCAGATAGGCGAAAGCCTTCCTCTGCTCTCGAACGCCTCCCATGGGCTCCAGTGCGGCTGGCTTCAGGTGCAGGCCCGCCGGCAACGGCCCCGACACTTTCTCCACCCGTACTCCCATCAGCAGCGGCAGCTGGTGGGCTGTGACGTCATAGGGCTCGGCGGGAGGACCGTCGGGATGAACGCGCGGTGGCCGGTACACGGTGGGCTCCAACAACGTACGCGCGTAGCCTCCGTACGGTTGCGCGAGCGGGATGACATACGTGCCTGCTGCGTAACAACAGCCCCCGATGGTGAACGGTGCTTGTGCCTCGTAGATTTCCACCAGACCGCGGCGCAACGTCTGCAGCATCTGGAGCGCCGCAGGCGGATCTGGCTGGTCGCGAGGTACTACGAAGGCGGAAACCTCATCCCGTGCCCGTAGGGCATTCTGAGCCACTGTGTAAGCGTTGCGCACCCAAAGCACGCGGTTGCGCGCCACGTGCTCCAACACGGCCCATGCCACCGCTTTGTCATAGTCCACGATGTGGCGCAGGGTCCAGGGACCGCCAGGCCATGGGAGGGGCAAGTTCCAACTTCTGCTCAAACCTTCGCCCCGACGCCCGCTATCCGCCTGAGGCGTCACCTGGACCGAGCTGGCCAGGAGGCAACTCGCCGTCTCGACAAGAAACCTGATGCCGCCGTGGTAATTTGGATAAGCACGCGCCGGTGTCCATGCATCGAAGCCGGAGTGCGTGATGACCCCTGCATAACCCTGAACAGTGAGCTCTAACGCAACATGCGCCCCAAGTGCCGTCATGGCTGCCTGCAACACTGGGTCCACATTTGGGTCAATGGGATCCACGTAAGGTGGCACAAACAACCGTGCTCCCTGTGAGCCCATCTGATGCATGTCCACTACCACATGCGGCCGCCAGGCGTTGTACACACTGTCCACCGTCAACCCCGTCTCCACCTGAGTGAGCATGAACCAATCGCGGTTTAGGTCATGCCCAGTGTAACGGTGATAGAGAAACGGCGGCAAAGTCCCCTCATAGGGCGTACCCACATACTTGCGGTACCAGTCTGCCACCAGCTCAAGCCCATCTGGGTTGTGAGCTGGGATGAGCAGCGCGATCACCTCGTTGCGCACCAGCTCGGCGCGTGGCGATTCTTCGCTGAGAAGTTCATAGGCGAGCTCTGCCGCCATTTGGGAAGCCCCCACTTCGGTGGGGTGAATGCTGCAGTTTATGTCCACCACCCCGCGCGCCTCGGAGCAGAGGCGCTCGGCTTGCTCCTGGCTCGTGACGCGTGCGTCCGCGAGTCTGGCTTGGAGCGCACGGAAGTAGGACTCACGCGCTAGGTTGGCGACAGAGCTAATCACCGCCACAAGAAACGGTCTCCCTTCGGTAGTGCGGCCGACCTCATGGAGTCGAATGCGAGGGGAAGACTGGGAGAGAACATAGAAATAAGAGCGCAACTGGTCATAGTCCAGAAGCAGGCCCTCACTCCCCACGCGGAAGCCGAAAAACTCCTCTGGAGAAGGGACTCCTGCTCTGCCAGGAGCCACCTGAAGAAGTAGGCAGGGTAACACAACCAGCCGGCTGATCCGCGCCCGGAGACTCACTCCCACCTTCTGTCCTCGAATTTGCCGATGCACCTCTTAGCGAAAGATCTGCCTGATGCCCGGCTCGAAGCGCTCCACGTGCAGCCTGACCAGGCGCAGACAATCGTGCAAGCCAGCCGTGCCATCTACCTCGATCCAACTCACGCTGTCTCTGTGCTGTTCCAGCCAGCTGAACATGATTTCGCTGAGCTCCAGCTCCAACTCTTTCGGTTGCGGCGCCTGGGCGGCAAAGTAAATCTCGGCGAGAAGTGCCTGGACGTGCTGCTCGGGGACTGGGGGTACCACCCGCATCTGGCGGAACAAACCGCTCCTCGATGCAAGAAACAGCTCCACGGCACCCGGCGCCACGGAGGGCATCACGACAATGCAGTTTGAGCGCGTGCTGGATCGCACCGTCCGTGGATGCACCGCCACCTGCCGATTCACTGGCGGGTCATATTGCCTAATGAGCCTGTGCTCCAGCAGCAGCGCCTCCAGTTCCGAGCCAACCGGCTCGATACGAATGTCGTAGAGGTGCCGGTGCAGGAGTGCAACCTTTGTTTCCTCCGCATGCGTGGGCTGAAAGTAGCTGCGGAGGCGTTGGCGCAGGTTGCGGGCCTTCCCCACGTACAGGACTTCACCCATCTGACTAACCATGAGGTATGCCCCGGGGAGCTGCGGCACCTGCCGCAGGAAATCCGGGCCGAACCGGAGCCTTGCCCATGTAGCCGGCGGCGCCGGTGGTTCGGCCAACTGAAGAATCTCCTCCAGCGTACTGAGCCCCTTGTTTCGGCACCGCTCCAGCAGAACAAGGAGCAGCTCAGCGAGGAGGTCAACCGGTACCACACCCCTCTCATCCAGGTGGACGCTCACCCGGAGCCCCTTGGCCAACGCCTCGGGCGAAGCATACCGGACCCCGAGTTCCCCCAGGGCGAGGCCCTGGAGCGAAAGATGGTCGCACTCTATCTCGCCTACGCCCTCCCGCACGCTCAGACTGTTCAGCATGCGCAAACCTGCGGCACCCTTGAACTCGACCACGCAACCGCCCTGCACCACGTTCACCAGGTAGGCGAGCGGGTCCGTTTCCTCCAGGTCGCCGAGCAGGGGACGGTCCCAAGTCACCCTTGCGCTCATAGGCGACGGCAGGATTTCCACAACCCCTTTGTTCTGCAGTCTCATCCTTTCGACTAAGGCGAAGGCAATTCGCGATGGTTCCTTGCTTTGCTGCAACACCGTGAAGCGTACCTGATCCAGCGCGTATCCTGCTACCTTCCACCCTGTTGTGGTACGCTCGAAACGCGGATCGCCCTCCACGGCGCTGGCAATCAAGGTATCCGCCAGCTGCGCCGTGGCTCCCTGAATTCTCAACACGTCCCTGACAAGCTGTACGGAAGAAACGGCGCTTTGCCGATGCGTGAGGTAGGCGTAAAGCTTTTCCTTCACGGGGCCTTCCCCCCCTGGCGTTTCCGTGCAGAGTATAAGGCCGGATTCAGCGTGGGGTCGTTGTACATCTTGAACTGCTTATAGAGCTTGAGCCGCTTTTGCCCGGAGAGCAGTTCAACAAGAAGGCGTTCGAAACAGACCAGCAGGTCCTGGCGCTGTTCACGGAGCACTTTGTGTTTGGCGGCGCACACCTGCCGGTGCTGAACGTCGACGTCAGTGCGGCCCGCCTGCTCGGCCATGTGGTAGATCTTGAGCGATGCAATGGAAAGCCGATCGAGGATACTCCCGGGCGTTTCAGAGTTCTGCTCTGCATCGCAACGGACACGCACCCCTTCCCGCACCAGGGCAGCGAGCAGAAACTCGTCCAACTGCTCGATGGTGTCGTTGCGATGCTGGTTCCAACGGTCGATGGCTCGCTTATGCTGCACAATCACGGCATCTGGCACGTCCTCCCTACGTGCTTCGTCCTCCTCGTGCCACAGCTTGAAGTTGCATAGGTGCAAGCGTTTCAACAGCCCGAGAAAACCGACGGTCGCCTCCTCTTCCTCCGCAGGTTCGCGATGCCAAAGCTCTGTCCAGCTGTCAAGCTGTGTCGCCAGCTCCTCCACGCGTGCGAGTTCAATGAGCCGACGGGTTGCCTCGTCCCTCGCTTGTGCAGGTTTTGCAGCTCCACGTAGCATGCCAAACCGTTTTGCTGCCACCTTCTGTCTGCGCTGCGCTCCCATCTGTCCAGATACTCGCTTGAGCTTTCCCCCAGTCTCAGAGAAGCCTCACATCAACCGAGCGCTCCTTTGTCTGGCCGGACTGCCGGTCGCTCACCTTGACCGTGAGACGGTACTGTCCCTTTGGCACCTTGCTCGCATCGATGGCCACATGCTCGGCGGCAAATTCTCCGTCTCCCTCTCGTTGGGCACGAATAGACAGGGAAGGTTTCTCTCCCCCGCCGAAAAGGCCAAACCCGCTGCGCGCCCCCTTCTTGCCTTGCTTGACCGGATCGAGGCGGTATTCCAGTACGTAGGCAGTGTGGCCACTCTGGTCACGCGTGAGGCCGTAGATTTCAAAGTAGACGTAGACAGGCTGCTGCAGGGAAAAAGTATGCGTGGGGTTCGGAATTACCTCCAGGTCCTGCCGGACAAAACTGGAAGGCCGCATTGCTGCCGAGATGCGACTGGCCAACAACAGGTCACTCATGTTCAGGCTGCCTTCTGAAAACTCCTCCACCGTGCGTTGCAGCTTGAAGCCGCCCAGCATGTTCAATTCGCGCACCTGCACATGAAAACCGATGTTGTAGGTGCCAGCCGGAAGATGAAACTGCAGGAGCTCCAGGTAGGCCGCTGTGCTGCGGTGTGGGTCCACCTCGACGGTCTTTCGTTCCTGACTCACCGGTCTCAAGGCGCGGTCGAATACCGCAACGCCATGGTCTATGTGCACCAGCCGCATCTCCTGTGCGGCGCGTTGGGCCAGTTGGCGCAAGGGAACTGCAAAGCACAGCTCCAGGCGCGGCCCGCCTTGCTCCCCCCGGAAAGCGGCGAGCAGAAACGGCACCTCGAGGGGCTGAATAGCCTTGGCCCACGTGTGACGGTCAGTGGAGAGAGCAACCGCAACCGCTTTCTGACTCTGCTGCGCCATCTGCTCCACCAAGCTCAGTCGCTCCAGCTGGTCGGCCCGCAACAGGCGCGCGTACTCCCCGCCCCAGGTGAGGCGGTCCTCAAGCATGCGCGGGTTATCAATGTATGGGGCCAAACGCCACGCTGTGGGCGAGTTTTCTAGCATGAAGTGAAACGTCATGCGCGGGTTGAACGGCGTCTGGTAGTACAACCACGATTCATTGGCCTCCACATCCTGACCGAGGGTCACTGCCCTCTCATCCGGCTCCCCGTGGCGGATGTAAATCAGCCCCTTGTCATTAAACTCCTCGTTCAGCTGACTGATCTTTGAGAATTGCAGGCGGCTGAGTTTGTCTGGGTTGTTGAAGCGCGTACGAAAACCGTCGTACTCATAGTTTTTCTCGGCGAAGAGGAGTCTGCGGTAGTGTTCCGCAAGGCGACAATTGGTCTCTGCCGCCGGAGTGGGGTTGCGCTCAGTCCACACCACGCGGAAGAAGGCCTTGAGCGAATCCGGTGCCTCCAAAGAGCGATAGAGCACAAGCTCCTGGTCATTCAGTACGTACTTCACGTCCTCGAAGACCAGATCGGCTTCCACTTTGCCAGCGATCTCTTCCACAGCACGCCAGAAAAAGCGTTCACCTTGGGTGGTCTGGCCGCGCTCGTAGTAGACGCGAGCCAGCGACAAATAGATGGGCTGTCGAGGCATGTTGAGGGGTTCTAACAAAAGGCTCTGTAACAGCGAGTCGGCTACGCTGAGGTTTCCGGCACGGCGCAGTGCCTCGGCCCGACAGTAGCGCGCATGCTCCCAGGGCTGTTCCGCGAGCCAGCTAAGCGCCGTGTCCGTGCCCGTGTGCGAGATAAGGTAGCGGTAGAGACGAAAGATTTTTACCTGTGGCTCGACCAGTTCCGGACGAAGTCGCAGCTGGTCATGAGCTGCCTGGATGGCCTCCATGTACCGCCCGCGGTACCGGCACAGTACCGCGTACTGGTAAAGCACGTCCTGGAACAAAGAGTCGCGGGCCAGCACTTCTTTGAAGTGCTTCTCGGCCTTGTTCCAGTCCAGTTTTCGCAGGAGTAGGGCCTTGAATTTGCCGCTTTCCCGATAACAGATACCGCGGTAGTAGTGCGCCTCAAGGTTGTCGGGTGCGCGCTCCAGGACGGCGCCGAAATGATCGATGGCCTCACCCCAGTCCTCTTTGGCCACCGCCACCTTGCCCAGGCCGACGCGTGCCTCCAGCGACGACTTGTCAGCCTTGAGAACTTTTTCGTAAAGCTGTTGCGCAGCGCGCAATTCTCCGCGGCTGCGCAAAGAGTCAGCGCGTACCAACAGAGCTTCCGTCTGGCCGTGACCATCGCCCCGCGGAAAAAAGACTCCGCAGGCCACGGCAAGTGCGCATGCTAACCTGCACAAGTTGTTTGACATGTGATTTCCCACGCGCTCGACGGCTCGATGCGGCGTTGCGCTCCCTCACCGACAGACCACCGCAGTCAATCTAACGCTCGCCCTGGGGCGTAACGCCGCAAGCTCACCATAGATCGGCATACGCCGGCATTGCAAGACGCCCATTACCTGGCCAAGGCAGTGAGGCACAGACGCCGCGCCCTCACGCGGGCTGCCTGTATCCCTGAACGCCTCCATTCACGTCACGTGAGTGGCTGCGTTTTAGTGCACCGGGAGCTTCCTGGCAGCTGGTCTCAGATGTGTAGCTCCACCACGTCGCCATCCTGGAGCTCGTACTCTTTGGTGACGCGCTGGCCATCAAACTTGCCATCGCCCCATACACGCGCGTAGCGCAATTTCTCGCCAAAGTCGTGATGCACCAAGTTGGCGAACTGCAAGAGAGTCGCCGGCCGCCTGAGCACAAATGGACGGGAAAGGTCCGCCTCCTTGCCCGGCGGCTTGGAGTACACGCGCAGTACGTTGAGCATGCGGAAAATCCCCCGCCGCAGCTGCTCAATGCCATCCCCACGCTCGGCAGAAACTGGCAACATGGGATAGGTATCGCCGTACAGTTCTTGGAGCACCACAAAGTTTTCCGCTGCCCCAGGCACATCGGCTTTGTTCGCCACCAACAGGCATTTCTTTTCCACCACGCTGGCCCAAGGGTCGACTACCGGCTCGCCGGCAACAGGTTTGATCTTGCACTCTCGCAGCAGGCGGAAGGTTTCCTCCAGCTGTTCCAGCGGGTCATCACAGCCCAGGTCGAAGACGATGAGTGCCGCGTCTGCTGTCCTCACGATGCCGGCCACCCACGGCTCCAGGTGCTGAGCATAGAAGGGAGGCAGATCCACCAACTGCACCTGCACGTTTTCGAAAGGCATCATGGCAGGATAGGGGGAGCGCGTGGTGAAAGGGTAGGGCGCGACCTCCGGCGTGGCGTGAGTCAATGCAGCCACCAGCCGCGACTTGCCGGTATTGGGCGCCCCTACCAAGGCGACCTGCCCTGCTCCCTCTTTCGGCACCGATATGGCAAATCCCTTGCGCCTGGAGGACTTCTGCATCTCCTCCATCAACTTGGAGATGCGGCGCTTGATGTCAGCCTGGAGCTTCTCTGTCCCCTTGTGCTTGGGCACAGTCGCCAGCATCTTGCGCAGGGCTTCGAGGCGGTCCTGGGGCGTGCGCGCCTGTTTATACTCGCGCTCGGCGTCCAGGTATTCGGGGGTCAAATTGGCTGGCACGACCGCATTTACCTCCGAAAAAGCCTCTTGTCATTCCTCCCCCTCGGGCCGCGCTCACCTCTGACGGAAGTAGCTCACAAGGGCACTGTGCAGGACCCTGGCAATGCGCTCCCGGCCGGCCGCACTGGCGAGGAGCCGTTCATCCTGGTCATTGGAAAGGTAAAGGGGCTCCACCAGGATCGAATACGACGCGCCGTTGGAACGTAGCACGTAGAATGCGCGACTGCCGAAGACGAGCTCCTCCGTTCCTAAGGTGTTCATTAGGGCAAGGCCTACGTGCCTCGCCAAATCGCGGCTGGCGCTTCCGTAGTAGTAGACCTCGGTCTTGGACTTTTCCGGGTTCCGAGAGGCATTCACGTGCACCGAGATCAGTAGATCGGGCTGCAACGCCCGCACCATGTCGCGTCTGGCCGCAAGCGAGGGCCCAGTGTCATCGATTCTGGTCATGCGCACATCAAATCGACGGTCGGCCAGCAACCGGCGCGCCAGTCGGAGTGATATGTCCAGGGTCACGTCCTTTTCCAAGGTACCGCGCCTTCCCCTTCCTCCTGTATCGCTGCCCCCATGGCCGGGGTCTATCAGCACCATAAGCGGTCGCTGCGCAGGCCGGGGAGTCGTTCCGCCCCCCACCATCACCACCAGGCGGTCGCGTTGCAGTCGCACACGGGCGTCTTTACCCACCTGGGGTGTAACCACCACGCGGACCGTCCTCAGATCGTGTTGCGCCCAATGGTATTCCACCACGTACTCATCCCCGACCCGCACCGCCCCTGCCCTATCCACCAAGCAGGGCGAAAGGTCGAGGATGAGGCGCTGCCCCCACCGATGCTGTCGCACGGACACATGACCCCTGTAGGAGAACTCTACTGCGACGGTGCCGGCGCGGTAGCTGACGTGCGCGATTCTCGTTGCCTGCGGGGGCAAGACGGTAACCGCAGCGCAGGCCACAAAACCCTCGAGCACGAGCGCCCACAGCAGCCGACATGATCTGCCTGCCATCACCCGACAAGGTCGCACGCGCGCTATGCCTTCCTCGCTATATTGTCCGGGCAGTTTCTGTCTTTCCAGGCGAGCCCTTTGTAAAATATAGCAATATCTCTGGGATTCGCAAGGGAAAAATGCTAGGAGCGAGCAAGACTGATTGGGGTGCCCCAATGCAAAGGCCGCTCTCCGTCACCGAAGAGCGGCCTGGAATGAGAGTGTGAAGCAGTAGAGAGGGAGTTTCTATGCCAATATCGTTTCCTGCGCCCAGATGAGACGTTCAGGAGACGAGCTTGACGGCGAACAGGTCGGAACCACCTGGGCCCATCTCCCCGCGGGTCGCTGCGCGCATGTAGTAGCCCACCACGTCTTGCCCGTCCATGCCCTCCAGGAAAAAGACGCCGAAGCGGATTACCCTCACTTCGGTTCTGCCATTTCCCGGATCGTCATTAGGATCGATGAGGGCAATCTTGCATACGCGCGGGCTGCTATCGCCAGGGTAGCGCGAGCCGGCGATGTGGTCGCCGTCCCAATAGGCCCCTGGGTCCAACGCCAGGATTTCGTTTACACCTTGACTCGTGGGCCCCTGCATGTTGCCGGGCTCCACCAACAGCCAGTCGCCAATCTCAACCTTGCAAGAGGCCCCATAGATGAGATTATTCCGGTACGCATCTGCTCCCCGAACCGGGTTGCCTCTGTTGAGTGGCGGAAAGCAGATCGGATAGTGCCAGCTCCCCTGGGTTCCGCCGTGCCCGTGCGGGCTGGTTTTGAGCACCACCCGGTCGCCCACCTGCCAATGCTCATCGGGCACGGCCCAAGGCTTCAGCCCGTAGGTGCTGCGTACGGTGCCGCACATGGCCGTCGCCTCTGCGGAAACGTTCACCCGCCGTAAGCCAATGAGCTGCAAGAAAAAGAGGTTGACAGGCCGCGTGACGGAGACATGAACTTGGTTGGCCGCCGGAAAGGATACCTCGCCGGCGTTGAGCTGCAGTGACCGGTTCTGCAGCTTGTTTGCACCGAAGGTCGCCACCGCGTAAGAGATGGCCCTCTGCTCGTTCTGAATGAGTCCGCGTGCCCCACTCAACGCCGCCGCATCCACCGCCGACTGCAACTGCGTGCGCGAGGAGAGAATAGAGCCCAAGTCAATGGCCATTCCCGCGCAACACAGAAACACAAACATCATTGCAGTCGCAAGGGCAAGAGCGCTGCCTTTCTGATCGCCGAACAGGCCCTTCACCTGTCGCCCACCGCCACCCTGCGTTCGGTGACCTAAGGCCTCCGTACAGACTTGCTTGCCACCCTGCAGCACCTCTTACCCTCCGCGTCCTCATTCATAACGCCCGCCGCGCTCCGTCCTCCTCCCATCCTCACCGCACCACAACGCGGCCTGTCAACTTCTCCATCCTCTTAGTTGCAACAGCTGTGCCACAAATGCGCAGCCAGCAAAACGCATTGTTCTTCAAGACCTTACAAAGCCAACCGCGAATCCTCTTCCTCCTTCCAGGCGGAGCATTTCATGCGCTTGTGCAGCAAATGCTGCGTACTAGATCCATCTTCGTTTCCGCACAGAACCATTGGTCCGGAGCCGATCACGGATGCGAGGCCACATCAGGAAATCAGTTTCACACAGAAGAGGTCCGAGCCCCCGCCTCCTATCTCACCGATCGTGGCCGCACGCATGTACCGCCCCACAAGCGACTGCCCCTGCATCCCTTCGATGAAAAAGACGCCGAAGCGCACGACCGTCACCGTGCCGCGTCCTGGCTCCGGCAGCGCGTTAGGATCGATGAGCGCAATCTTGCAAATGCGGGGGCTACTGTCCCCAGGGAAGCGCGACCCCTGAATGCCGCTTTCGCTCAACCAGGCGTCAGGGTCCATGGCCAAGAGCTGTTCGACGGCTTGCCGC
Source organism: candidate division KSB1 bacterium (assembly GCA_034506335.1). Taxonomy (NCBI): domain Bacteria; kingdom Pseudomonadati; species Candidatus Zhuqueibacterota bacterium. The sequence continues at coordinate 42,795 of JAPDPR010000013.1, read as the reverse complement.
GTGGGCCCCACCATGTCCCCGGTTTCCACCAGAAGCTGGTCGCCGATTTCGATGGAGACTTGCGAGCCGTTCAGTATGGCCTCCTGATAGGCGGCCGCCCCAGTAATCGGAGTTCCCTTGTTCAACGGCGGAAAACAGACCGGATAACGCCAGCTCGGCACCTCGCCCTGGGGCCCCGCTTTTAGCACGACCTCGTCACCGGGCGCCCAGTGGAGGTCCGGTACTGCCCATGGTTTCATGCCTACGATCTTCCGCGCCGTACCCAGTGCGGCAACGGCCCGCGCCGAGATGTCCACACTCCTCATTCGAGCCACTTGCAAGAAGAAGAGCTGCACACTTCGGGTGACGGACACCTCCACCTGTCCCGGCCCAGGGAACAACACCTCATCCGCTCCAAGCCAGAGTTGGCGATTCTGCATCCTGTTGCTGGCAAACACGTGCTGGGCTGTGGTAATCGCCGACTCCCGACCATTGAGCAGGCCACGTGCGCCGGCCAGGGCAGCAGCATCGGCGGCCGCTTGCAGCTGGGAGCGGGCCACCAGAATACCCCCCACGTCGATAGCGAGTCCACACACCAACAATGCAATGAACAGCGCCACCGCTGAGACCGCCAGGGCCGAGCCGCGCTGGTCATGCCTTGGTCCCTGGCAATGCAACCAGTTTCGCTGCCTGCGCACCTCAAAACAACAGGAACCCCGTGCGGAGCCTGCCTTTGGTCTGGTATGCATTTCGTGAAAACCTCCACCTGGTGGGAGCCGGGGTCGATATTACCGCGCCCCTGTGCCCAGAAGGGAAAAGGACATTGCTGGGAAAGGACTCCTCGACTGCGTATCCGCTTGCGCAATCCTTCCCCTCTCGCCCGCCAGGTGCCCAAGACTTTTTGTCTTTTTCTGCCCCGTGCCCTAAAGCCGCGTGCGTGCGGCTCCGCCGTGACAACCGCAACCCACAGCTGCAATAGCGCTGCCGACCTGTGTCTCTGGACGCCACCCTCCGGCGCCCGTCTTCACGCTTCCCTTCACCGCCCCTGTCGCCTCTTGGTGGTGTCCACCGCCACCGCCCATCTTCACTCACCATCCAGAGACCAAGGCCGTGGCCCTGCATCGCAGTACCGACCACCCCTCACCACTCCCTCGACCCCCATCCCTCGGCTGCCGATACTCCTGAGGAACGCGCCGAGCGTCCCTTCTCCTTGTGCCTCACCTTCCGGCCAGGAGGGTTGCGGTTGTCACAGAACCGTGTCCTCCGCGCCCGTCACCTCACCACCACCCATCACAGCGCGGCTCACCTTGCGGGCCGCTCTTTTGGCTGCAACACTTATGCCAAAAAGAAAACGCACTTGTTTTTGTGGAAGTTAAAAAGCGGAGCGTCGGGCAATGCCCCTCACGGAAAGAAGGATTTGCTGCTCTCCCGCAGGAAATGATGCGCTGGTAAATGAGAGCTCACGCTAAGCCGTACTTCTCCAAGCGGTAGACAAAGGTGGGTTTGGAAATCCCGAGGAGGCGCGCCGCTTGCGCCTTATTCCCCGCTGCTCGCTCCAAGGCCTGCTTCAACAGACTCTTCTCCAATTCCTCCAAGTCAATCCCCTCAGGAGGAAGGGCAAAAAGCCGGTCGGTGGCTCGCTGGCCTTCCACCCGCACAAAGTCCAAATGCTCTGGCAATAGTTGCTCGCCATCGTGGATTAGCACTGCCCGCTCGATGACGTTCCGCAGCTCCCGCACGTTGCCTGGCCAGGGGTAGGCCTCAAGCAGGCGCGCGGTCTTCTCAGGTATGCGCACAAAGGACTTTTTGAATTTTCGGGCGAACTCGTTGAGGTAAAGCTTGGCCAACGGGAGGATATCCTCCTTGTGTTCTCGCAGAGGGGGCATGGCGATGTGCGCCACGTTGAGGCGGTAGTAGAGGTCTTGCCGGAACCGCCCTTCACGCACCGCACTCTGTAGGTCCTGATTGGTGGCCGCGATGATCTGCACGTCCACGTGGATCTTCTCTGTGCCTCCCACACGGTAAAACTCCTGGCTCTCGATGACGTGCAGCAGCTTGGCCTGTTGACTGAGCGGTGTCTCGGCAACCTCGTCCAGAAAGAGCGTACCTCCATGCGCCAGCTCGAATTTGCCCGCCTTGCCCTTGTCCAGTCCACCGGTGAAGGTCCCCTTCTCGTAGCCGAAGAGCTCGCTCTCCCACAGGTTCTCCGGGATCGCGGCGCAGTTGACCACTACGAACGGATACTGGAAGCGGGGCCCAAGGTAGTGAATGGCCCGCGCGATGAGGTCCTTGCCCGTGCCAGTTTCGCCGGTAATGAGCACGGTGGCACCGGGGACCTTGATGAGTTTATCCACCATGACCATGATGTCTTTCATCGCCGGGCTCTGACAGACGATCTGGTCCAAGCGGTTTCGCTCCACTTCCACGCGCCTGAGCTGCTCGATTTCCTGCTTCAGGGCGACGCGCTCAGCAGCCTTTTCGACCGTGTGGAAGAGGTTATCCCGGCTGATGGGCTTGGTCAAATAGTCGTAGGCGCCCAGGCGCATAGCGCGGACCACATTCTCGGGCTGCCCAAAGCCGGTGATCATGATGCACGGGACATCCTCGTATTTGTCCCTCACCTTTTCTAAGAGCGCGAACCCGTCCATCCCCGGCAGACCGATGTCGATGAGCAGGATATCCCACCGCTCGCGCTCCATGTATTTGAGCGCCTTCTCGCCGCTCTCCACCCCGCTTACGCTGAACTTGCCTTGTAGCGCGGTGATGATAGACTCGCGCATCAGCGGGTCATCTTCGACCGTCAGTACGCGAATCCTTGCCTTGATGGGGTTCTCTGCCATTATGACCTCGTTCTGCTCAGGTTACAGGGAATTGTATGCGTACCACGGTCCCTTTCCCCGGGGTGCTGCTGATGTCAATCGTGGCACGATGCGATTCCATGATGCGATGAACCACCGAGAGCCCCAAACCCACGCCCTCGTGCTTGGTGGTAAAGAATGGGTCGAACACCCGGCGCAGGTTTTCCGGCGCAATACCGATGCCCGTGTCCTCGAATCCCACTTCTACGGCCTGGCTTCGCCCTTGGCGCACGCGGCGCCCCCAGATGCGGAGTCGCCCCCCACGTGGCATCGCCTGCACGGCGTTGAGGACAATGTTGACAAAGGCCTGGCTCAATTGCGAACCGTCGGCCTGAATGGCCGGCAGGTTTTCCTCCCATTGTTGCGTAACTGCAACGCGGGCGTGTCGCAGATTGGTCGCCATCATCTTCAGCACGTTTTCTACCACGTGCGGCACGTGCGTCGGCTCGAAGCTCGGCTCTGCAGGTCGGGCAAAGTCCAGGGTGCGCTGGACGATGCTTGAGATACGATTGACGGCCTCCATGCTGCTTTCCACCACATGCCGCTGCTCGTCGGTCAGCTGGGTGCACTGCAAGAGGTGGTCCAGATTGAGTTGGATGCTCCCCAGCGGAGTGCGAATTTCGTGGGCGATGCCGGAAGAGAGTTGGCCCAGCGAGGTAAGCTTGTCTACACGCTGCAAATGGCGTTCGATGCGTCTCTTTTCGCTGACGTCCCGCAGATACAGAAAAAGGGCTGACTGGCCCTCATACGTGCCGTGAACTACATCCAGTTCCGCTTCAATTTCCTTCCCATCATACGCGTGCAAGGTCAATGGCATGGGGCTGACGGCACCTTCCCCGGTGAGTTGAGGCGTGCCTACGACTTGACCCCGCACCTCCTCTGGCAGGAACGCGAGCCCGTCGCGGGCTAGCTGCTCCAGGTTCGGGCAGCCGAGCATATCCAGCAAACGCTGATTGGCAAAGCGCACCGTATGCTCCACCACGATCGCCACCCCGTCGCGTGACTGCTCCACCAGGGAAGCATAGCGCTTCTCCGACTCCTCGATGCGCTGAGCCATCTGGTGCAAGCGCTCCAGCGCCTCATTGAACGCGGTCGCTAAGGTGCCCAGTTCGTCCTTGCCAGAGACTTCCACTCGCGAAGCAAAGTCTCCGGCGTTGCGAATCGCCGACACCTGTTCCACCAGGCCATTGATACGCGTGATAACCAACTTCTGAAAGAGGGCCATGACGATGAAGGCGATGGCCAAGCCTACTACGGTATTGGCGAGGAGCGCAAGGAGGAGCGTCTGTTCCCGGCGGGCTAAGAAGACTTTGGGGCTGGCAACCTCAAGCTGGAGCTGATCACTGGCAACACCGGCAATGCCACCGCGCGCCACCAGCTCGCCATCCACCTCCTCCACCTCTACGGCTGGTGACCACGGGCCCCTCCCTGGCGCGCGAAATGTGATCCGCATCTGCATCGGCTCGGCCAGCTCGGTTCCCAGTCGTTCCAGGGATCGACCAACCATAACCCTGCCCGCTTCCCCTTGGGCCAACGCAACGAGAAAAGAGCCACACTCGGTGACCACAAACCCGGAAGTGTCGCGCCCAGCGGGTGGAACCTCTCTGCCAAGCCGTTCGGCTGCCTCAGAGACGCACGCGGGGGGTAGGCTCGAGTCGGGGAACAGCACACGCATGCGGGCAACGGCAGGGCCTTGCAGGAGCGCCACAAAGTCATATGGGAGCGGCACGCCTTGCTCACCGAGCAAACCGTCCCTCTGCCACACCGTGTGCTGCAGCGCCGGCCCACTCTCTACCAGGGCCTGAGCAAGCCGGCTGAGGCTGCCCCGTTCCTTTTGGAGCAGAGCCTCGGCACGGTGAAAGTTGGCCTCCGCACAGTCCTGCTCCACTTCCCGGTGGTAGCGCTCGATCCGCAGGCGCAAGATGCCGTACTCCACCGTGGTAAAGAAAAAGATCAGCACTGCCAGCAGCAGGACGATCGTTGCCTGAAGCTTCACCGCGCGCCTCGCCCTCATTCTCCACCGCTTCAATCGCGGCGAACGCCCGTCACCACATCTTCTTCACAAAGCTGTTGTTATTTACGGACATCAGCCCCACTTCGCGGAGAAGCAGAGGTACACCCAGGACGTGATCCTGGAGCAGACGGCTCAGAGGCTTAGCCAGCGGTTGACCTTGACCAGGAAGACGTTCTCCGAGCGGGTGTCGAAAAGCGCGCGCCCTTCCCGCAACAGCGAAAATGTACCTTCGTCGTCGAGACTTGTCCGGCCTTGTGACCAGACCAGGAAAAGCGTGGAACCTGGCCGATACTCCCAGCGCAGAAGGAGGTTGCTGCGGAACTGTCGGAAGTTGAAGTTGGGGTTGTCGGGATACTCATAAGGGGCATAGCGCTGCGCATAGTCCGCGGCTCGCGGCGCAATCACCTTGCGAAAATGCGAGTACGCGCCCGCCGTCAAAAAGGGCATGCCGTAGTACTGCAGGCTAAGGGTGGGGGTGAAGGTGTAACTAAGCCTGGTAGTGAGGAAAACCGTTTTCTGCGTGAGCCGGCCGAAGACATAGTCAGTGCATTCTCCCCGCGTGATGGTGTCCACATATTGCCGGTCATCCACCGCTGGAACGATTCCTACACTTAACTGCGCCTGCATCCGCCCACTTGGACGCAGAGTCACCGAGGGCATGATGCGGAGCTGGCGACTGCCATGCTCGTCGCCCTCCCACATGATGCTAAGACTGGCCGCGATCGCCTTTCGCTCGTCAGTAAAGAAACGGGCAAAGATTCCAAACTCTTCCGGCACCATAATAGCCGGCCCTCCGCGCAGGCTCGAAGGGGAAAGGTGGGCACTGTGGACATTGCAGCCCAGGTGCCCGCCCCAGTAGTTGAGCAGGCGAAAATGGTAGTTGGCGCTGCCGCCCAGTCCCAGCGCCTCCCCGCCGAAATTGGTCACATGCCAAAGGTTCAGATTCATGCCATAGTCCCGCAGCACCTTACCGGGCTGGAACCAGTGATACCCCAGGAAAGCAAAGTTCACCACAAAGTCCGCCTCGCGCTGATAGCCAAGGTCGTTGACTTCGAATCCTGGGCTGCGCACAACCCCTCCTGCTCCATACGACCAGTTGCCTCCCGCCATTTTGCCAACCAGGTAGGAGAAGGCAACACCAGACAGCGTGGTGCGGGTGGAGTCAAAGCGGACATGCGGAGCGTCCGGGCGTTGGAAGTAGCGCGCTGAACTGGTCTGCGCCTCGGCAATTGCCTCGTGGGATCCGCGTATCTGACTTGCCGCCAGTTTGAGTTCCAGCATGAACCGATCCCGACTCCAACGGTGGCCAAAATCTATCCCGCCAGTGAAGGCCTGCCTGTTTAGGCACTGCACGGAGGGGGCATCAAGGTGGCGCGTCACGCTCGTCACCATCGTCCCCAGGGTTGTCCTCCCCTTGCGAAAATCCTTTTGCGTGCGGAACACCAGATAATTGGTACGCGGCTCAACGGTCTCGGTGAAACGTCGGCCCTGGTCCTCAACCTGCGCCACCTCGCGGTCGGCGAGTGCCTCCAAGAACCCTATGGACCATCCGTGCTTGCTCTTGCCCGTCACCTTGCCGGCGAAGAGAATCGTGGTGAGGCGGGGCATGTCCACGTACCCTTCTTCAGAGACATCAGGGGAAAGCTGCGGCGCACGACCTATGCGCCGCGAGTAGAAAAGTGTCTCATTGCCCATCTCGCCATCGCCGATTCCGACGCCAAACCTGAAAATGTCGTTCCCCTCCAAGAAAAAGGGTCGCTTCTCCTCGAAGTAGCTCTCGTAGGCGGTAAGGTTAAACTCCGACGGGTCTGCCTCCACCTCCCCAAAGTCAGGATTGACGGTGAGGTCAAGGGTGAGGTTGGAAGTGACTCCATATTTGATGTCCCCGCCCAACGTTCCTACCCGCCGGCTTGGCGTGAAAAAGGGGTTTGGTTCATCTGGAAGGTATCGTTCCAGGCGGCCCACAGCGTAGGGCAACACCTGCAGGCGACGGGGCGGGGGGACGTCATGAATCCCCTGCAGTTCACCAAAGAGGGCCACCACGCTGTTGGCATTGCGTGGAATCGGCGCCCAGAGATCTAACTCGTTCTTGCGGCTGATGATTCTGCCCACCTGAAAGCCCCAGCGATGGTGCCCCTGGGGAAAGCGGAGCTGGCTAAACGGAATGCAAAACTCTGCCACCCACCCCAGAGAGTCGCGGCTTACGGCGACATCCCACACCGCATCCCAGCTCGTGTCTTCGTTTACATCTCCTGAGCGGTACACATCGCTCCGCGTGCCCGCCGGGTTGACCCCGAACTGGAATGCGGTGCGATGATCGCCATAACTATCAACAGCAATGAAGATCCAATCAGAAGGTGATTCGACGTCCCTGCGCGTGAGCAACCCACGGACTTTGCCCGGCTCGGAGTCAAAGGCGCGCACGGCCACATACAGGTGCTCGTTGTCGTAGGCGACCTGGAAGGTGGTCCGCTCCGTGGCGGGCGCTCCCTCGTCTGGCTCGTGTTGCACGAAATCACTGGCCACTGGGGCCAACTGCCACACGGATTCATCCAGGCGCCCATCTATCCGCACCTTTCCCCCCTCGATACGCACCGCCTGTGCTATCCGGGGCGATGTGGACTCCTCTTGGCGCTGCTCTGAAGCAGCCGGGCCTCCCACCAACACCATGACAATGCCGAGTAAGACCGTGACTCGTGGCACGAACTTGCGCATAGTTCTCCTTTTCCTCCTTCGATCGTACACGCCTTTAGACGCCATCTAAGGGCAAAAGGTTACAAGCATTCTCCAAACAGGGCGTTCACGTCGTCGACGTCCGAAGCCCTTCGGCCGGGGAAAAGAGGAGACGTCCATTGGCCTGGGGTGGCGAATGCGGTCAGAGAGGCACGCTCCGGAGCCATCCCTACAGGTCCCTACTCACCCCTTTTTTGCACTTTTTGGCGATGGGCCCTAAAGCTTTTGCCCATTGGTACACTAACTCTGCCTTTCGCGCCCGGGCGGACTCCGCGGATTCCCTTCCTCCCGAGAGCAACCTCGGTTGAGAGCCATGACGGCCTCGCAAGGTGACCACGGGGTCTCCTTCCCACAAGAGCGCACCCGCATCCCTTCGCTCGCCAGTGCTCACCTATGAGCAGAAGGCATGTCTAGAAACGGTTGCCATAAGAGAGGGACTTTGAACGTCTTCTCTCCCCCGCCCTTTCGACCGGGAAGACCCTCACATCATAGACGGGAACCAAGGATGGTCATCCGCTTCTCGCTGCGATGTTATCACCACGGAATATCGGTCAGAGGGTTGGGAACGGCGTTCGCCTCGCCCCACGACCCATTGGACACTGGGGAAGGTGGTTGCCCTTCTCGCGGGGGCGGGAAATTGTCCTTGAAAATACCGGTCGAATTCGTTAGATTTGCCTCACAAGGTAGAAGTTTGAGCGACAGAAAGGCTCATGGCCAGAAACCGAATACATGTGCTCCCCGAGTATGTGGCGAACAAGATAGCCGCCGGCGAGGTGGTAGATCGCCCCGCCTCGGTGGTGAAGGAGCTGGTGGAGAACGCCTTGGACGCGGGGGCACGCCAGATCGATATCATTGTCAAGGGGGGCGGCAAACTCCTGGTGCAAGTGATAGACGACGGCTGCGGGATGAGCCCAGAGGATGCTTCACTCGCCTTCCAGAGGCATTCCACCAGCAAGATCGCCACAGCCGCTGACCTTGAGAGCATCACTACGCTTGGCTTTCGCGGCGAAGCTCTGGCCAGCATTGCCTCGGTGGCCCGCGTGGAGCTCCGCACCGCAGAGCCTGGGGCAAGCGAGAGCACCGTGGTCCGCGTAGAAGGCGCCACGATTGTCGAAGTGGGGAAAGAGGCCTTTCGCCAGGGGACCTCGGTGGCAGTGAAGAACCTTTTCTATAATACGCCCGCCCGACGCAAGTTTTTGCGCGCCGACGAAACCGAGTACCGCCACATCCTCACCGTGCTCAGCCGCTTCACCCTCGCCTTTCCGGAGGTGGGATTTTCGCTCATCAACGGCGACACGGAAGTCTTTTCCCTCACTCCGGCCCCAATGGAGGCGCGCGTGGCTGCGGTACTGGGAGGACACCTGGCTTCTGCGATGGTGCCCGTAGAGGACAAGAGCTCCGCCATCCGTATCTACGGCATGGTCGCCAAGCCGGAGGCAGCGCGCAAATCGAGGGGCGACCAATACCTATTCCTCAACCGCCGGTACGTGGTGGATCGGGCCTTGAACCACGCTGTGCTGTCTGGATACGGAGAGAGTCTGCCGCGGGGCCTCTACCCGAGCTACGTGCTCTTCCTGGAACTTGACCCTCGCCGGGTGGACGTAAATGTCCATCCCACAAAGACTGAAGTAAAGTTGGCTGATGCCCAGTTGGCTTACGAACTCCTGCGTGGGGCGGTTCGCCGCGCGCTCACGAGGAGGGCAGAAGCCTCTACGCGATCAGACGGTGGCAGAGTCATCGTGCCGCACATGCCCAGAGCACAGACAATGCCCCGTTCACTGGAGCTTTTCTCTTCCCCAAGTTCACTCGGTGACACCACTCAAATACAGCAGTCCCCCCAGCCTATCCAGCTACAGTCTGGCCTTGTACCTCAGGCTGTCGACCGTCCAAGCGTATGGCAGTTCCACGACACCTACATTCTGTCTGAGGTCAAGAGCGGGCTGGTGATAATCGACCAACATGCTGCCCACGAGCGCATTCTCTTTGAGCAGGCTATGCGCAACTTGGGCAGCTCCAGGCCGGCATCGCAGCAGCTGCTGTTCCCGCAGACGGTGGAGCTTTCCGCCGAGCAATACGAACTCCTTACGGAGATGCTCCCGTTTCTGGAAATGCTTGGCTTTGTCATTCGCAGCTTTGGCCGGCAGACGGTGGTGGTCGAGGGCGTTCCTTCTGGCTACCGTGGCGGCGACGAAGCGCGCCTGCTCATAGAGGTCATCGACGAATACCGTGAAAATCGCCGCTCCGGCATCGAGATGCGCGAGAGTGTGGCCAGGTCGTACGCCTGCCATGCGGCCATTCGGGCGGGCGAGCGCCTCTCGGTGGAGGCGATGCATGCGCTTATCGACCAGCTTTTTGCCACAGAGAACCCCTACTACTGTCCCCACGGGCGCCCCACGGTGGTCAACCTTTCGTTGGAAGAGTTGGCGCGCCGTTTCCAAAGGCAATAGGGCTTTGTGTTGAGAGGCGAGCAATCACAACCGATTGTTCCTGTGATCGTCGGGCCGACCGCTGCGGGCAAAAGTGCTCTGGCGCTTCGCCTTGCGCAGAGGTGCGGTGGCGAGATCGTCTCGGCCGATTCCCGCCAGGTGTATCGCTATTTGGACATTGGCACAGCCAAACCCACTCCCGAGGAGCGCGCCCTTGTCCCGCACCATCTTATCGATGTCCGTTTTCCGGACGAATACTACAGCGCGGGGGAATACGCACGCGACGCCTCCGCACGAATCGCAGAGGTGCTTGGGCGGGGGCATCTGCCCATCGTGGTGGGTGGATCCGGATTCTACATCCGGGCTCTCACCGATGGGCTATTCGGCCCAAACATCCGCGACCCCGAGTTGCGCGAGCGGCTCCGCCAAGAAGCAAGAAAGGATGGCCTGGGCCCCCTTTGGCGGCGCCTTTGTGAAGTAGATCCCCAAGCTGCCGAGCGACTCCACCCCAACGATGCGCAGCGCATCATCCGCGCCCTGGAGGTCTATGAGTGTACCGGCATCCCCCTGTCTGAGCACCAGAGGCGACATCGACCCGAGACCCCCTTCTCCTGGTGCTTCATCGGATTGCGCTGGGCAAGGGCTGAATTGTACGCGCGCATCGACCGGCGCGTAGACCAGATGATGGCCCAGGGTTTCGAAGAAGAGGTGCGCCGACTGGAACAGATGGGCTATGGGCCTGAACTCAATAGCCTGCAGACTGTGGGGTACAAAGAGATGTTCGCGCTTCTGCACGGCGAGCTCCAACGCGACGAGGCGGTGGCTCTGATTAAGCAGCACACTCGCAACTATGCCAAAAGGCAGCTGACCTGGTTCGGACGGGACGCACGGGTGCAGTGGATCGACATGACCACGGGCACAATGGCAGACTGCGAAGAAAAGGCATGGGCTATCGTGACGCGCTGCGCCGAAAAGGGAAATTTTCCCCTTGACATTTGAAAAAAATTCTATAACTTTATACATGACAATTTCCCATACTTCCTCGAGAGGCGAATGTAGCTCAGCTGGTAGAGCACTGGCTTCCCAAGCCAGGTGTCGCGGGTTCGAATCCCGTCATTCGCTCTATTTTTTATCGGTGGCGCGCCAAGATTGTGACCGCCATCACGCCCCCAGTTCCTCCGGATGAAGAAATTTGCATTGGCCGTGAGCGACGACGGTGGCTGACGGGCCGTCGCCAATACGGCACTACAGTTCAAGGCTGTGAACAAGCGAAAAGGAGGAGCACCATGAAAGCGGTCCGTGGCATACTCGTATGCGTGGTGACACTGAGCGCCACAGTAGCCTGGAGTCAGTATGTGACCCAGCCCATTGGCGCGGCCGGGAACATCGACTGGAGCAGGCAAGTGATTCGCGCTACTGGTATCGGCGCGCCGAACCCTGACCATCCGCTCGCAGCGCAGCGTGCGGGGGCGATCGAAGCTGCCAAGCGCGCAGCCTTCCGCAATCTCCTCGAGGCCGTTCAGGGAGTCCAACTCACCTCAGAAGTCACCGTCCGCAACGCCATGGTCGAAAACGATGTCATCAACACTCGGGTGCAGGGTGTGCTCCGGAACTTCACGATAGTGGACACAAAGTACATGTCCACCGGCGACGTGGAAGTGACGGTAGAGATGCCGCTGACCGGTGCCTTGGCCGATGTGCTGCTGCCCACTACAGTGGGTGGAGGTGTCTACCCCGGTGCTGCCCAGCCGCTGTGCCCCATGTGCGGTCAACCGTGGCCTGCGGGTAAGCCAGTTCCCCCAGGCGTGCAACTCATTCAACCTGGCGCTCCTGGCGTGCAAGCAGCCCCTGGGGCCGCCGCTTACACCGGCCTGATCATCGACACCAAAGGTTTGGGCGTCCGCCCAGCCATGGCGCCCAAGGTACTCGACGAAAACGGCCAGGAGGTGTACGGCTCGAAATTCGTCAGCCGCGACTGGGCGGTGCAGATCGGCATGGTGGGCTACGATAAGGACATCAATCGCGCCCGCAGCAACGAGCGCGTGACCAACAACCCACTGGTGGTAAAAGCCCTCAAGGCGGCGGGTGCCAACAAGGCAGATGTGGTCATCTCCAACGCCGATGCGGCTGCCATCCATGCCGCCTCCAGCACCCAGAGCTTCTTGGATAAGTGCCGGGTGATGTTCATCGTCGACTGACGCGCGTGCCAGTTCGACAAGGCCATGGGTCTTTGCTGCAAGGAGCACACTATGGAGAACAGACGATTGATGCTGCTGGGGACGCTACTGGTGGGCGCTTTGGCGCTGTGGTTGGTCGGCTGCGGACCAAAGGCGATTAAGCCCAAGTCGGTCTTAGATACACCCCAAAACCACTTCAACCAAGGAATGAGGGAGCTGGACCGTGGTAACTTGGACTTGGCCATGCAGGAGTTTGAGCGCGCCAAAGCACTCGACCCCAAGTACGCGGAAGCCTACGCGGGCATGGCGCTAGTCCATGCCAGCAAGCAGGACTTTGTCAAGGCCATGGAGCTCGCCGACCAGGCACTGTCCAAGAACAAGAACTCTCTTGATGCGCGCATCATCAAGGGGCGGATCATCACCATGCGCCGCAAAGGCGACGATTGGATGGAAGAGGCTGTCAAGGAGTTCAAGAAGGCTGCCGAACAGTACCCGAATAGCGACAAGCCCCTCTACTATATGGGCATCACGTACAAAGAGGGGTACGACTTTGGTCAGGCGGCCGCCGCCTTTGCCAAGGTCATAGAGATGAAGGGCGACTATGCAGCTGCTGCCGACAAGGAGTGGGCGGTGGTACAAAAGATTCAGCGCGCTGCTCCTGGCACCAAGATCGGCGCCAAAATCGCCCTGATCCCCGAAATCTCTCGAGCCGACTTGGCCGTGCTTTTGATGGAAGAGTTGAAGCTGATGGAGCTGCTGGAGAAGAAGCGCCCAAAGACCTACGACACGGGTTTCCGGCCGCCTGAAGACGTGACCAAGATGGCCCAGCCAGAAGCAAAGCTTCCAGACGTCACCGACATCGAGGGACACTGGGCCAAGAACTGGATCAAGGACATCGTCGCGGCCCAGGGCATGGATGTGTTCCCAGACCATACTTTCCGGCCTGATGAGAAGATTACCAGGGCTAACTATGCCAAGATTATGCAAGACATTATGATCCTTGCTACCGGTGATCAGAGTCTGGCCACCAAGTTCATAGGCGAGTCTTCGCCGTTTCCGGATGTCAACCCCAGCCACTGGGCGTTCAACTCCATCATGCTGATGGTCAGCCGTGGGGTCATGGCTGCCGACAAGATGACTGGCGAGTTTCGGCTCAATGACCATATGTCTGGCGCCGACGCCTTGCTCGCCATACGCGACTTCCAAAATGCGATGCGCATGACGTTCTGAGTCCAGCGGGGGACCTCGCGCGTCGGGGTCCCCTTTTTGCTCTCTGAACCAGCGCACCGGCAGAGTGAGAGGAGGTTGGAGGTGAAGACTCTCTTAGCGATGGCACTGCTCTGCCTCCTGGTGTGTGCGGCGGGCCCACTCGGTCTTTGCCAGGTGGGACCTGCACGCACCCAGCTAATCGAAGCAGTCGGTACCGGTACCATTTTTGAAGGAGACGTGGCAGGGGCGCGGGATCGCGCCATCGATGACGCTTTGCGCCAGGCGGTGGAACAGGCCCTGGGCACTTACATCGAATCAGAGACCAGGGTGCAAAACTACCAGGTGGTGGACGACAACATCCTCAGCTGGACCCGCGGCTACGTCCGTAACTACACCATCCTGTCCGACTACAAGAAAACCCCCGAACTTTACGAAGTTCGCCTCAAGGCAGAGGTGGAGCTGGGCGACCTACAACGCGATGCCGAGGCAGTAAAGAACCTCATCGAGCGCATGGGTAACCCGCGCGTGATGGTGCTCATCGACGAACAGAACGTGGGTGACCCCACCGGGCACTTCCGCTGGTTCGAGGTGAACATGACCGCGGCCGAGACCGCCATCATGCAAAAGTTCATGGACAGCGATTTTCCGGTGGTGGACCCGGGCACGGTGCGGGAAAACATCAAACGTGAACAGGTGCTGGCCGCCCTGCAAGGCGACAACAAGGCCGCCGCCGCCATCGGCCTTTCGTTTGGTGCCGAAATCGTCATCACAGGCAAGGCAATAGCGACAGTGGCCAGCGGATTCAACATGGCGGGGATGAAGTCCTGCCAGGCTAATATCACCGCGCGCGTGGTGGAAACTGACGTGGGGCGTGTGTTGGCCACAGCCAGCGAGCACGCCGCCTACCCTCACATCGACGAGGTGACCGGCGGCACGATGGCCATTCAAAAGGCTGCCAACAAGCTCGCCGAGGGCCTCATCGCGAAAATCCTTGCCAAATGGCGAGACAAGTACTACAACCTGAGTGAGATCAAGATAGTGCTGCGAGGCGTGGAGTCCATGGCCCAGCTGAGCGATTTTGTCAACACCGCCAAGTTCTATCTGCGGGGCGTGAAGGACATCTACCAGCGCAACTATGGTGGGGGTGCGGCCGAGCTGGATGTGAAGATCAGTGGCAACGCCACCCAACTTGCCCGCGAGTTTGAACGGCGGGACTTTGGGCGTTTCACCATCACCGTGGAGGGTGTGTCGGCCAATCGCATCACGGCGAGATTCGTGCCAAAAGCCACAGCACCTTCTGAGCCCGAATAGCAGCACCGCCGTATTCATTAACCAGGAGGAACACCTGTGAAGAAACGCATGGTCACATTTGTGCTGTGCACGTTGGTCCTCGGATACCTCACCTCGTGGGTCAGCGGCCAGACGACCGATGCCGTCAAGCGCCTGAAGCGGCGGGTCGCGGTGTTCGATTTCCAGGACAAGACGGCGCATCACTACCACTGGTGGACAGGGCAACCTGTGGGTGAAGGCATGGCCGACATGCTTGTCACCGCCCTGGTCAAGACCGGCAACTATCGCGTCTTCGAGCGCAAGGAAATGGAAGCGCTGCTCAAGGAGCAGTCGCTGGGCATGGCGGGCATTGTCACCCCAGAAAGCGCTGCCCAAGCGGGCAAGATGCTGGGCGTGGAGCTTGCCATCATCGGCGCCGTGACTGAATTCGGCTACTCCGAAGGCGGCGTGGGCGGTCGTGTCAAAGGGATCGGCGTGGGTGTCAAATCCACCAAGGCCACGGTGGCAATCGACGTAAGGTTTATCAACACCACCACCGGGGAGATTCTGGTAGCAGAAACGGTCCGTAAGGAGCGGTCCTCCAAGGGACTCGGTCTCGACACACCGGAGATTAGTTTCGATAACCGCGACAAGTTCGATGAGTCCCTTGTGGGGAAAGCCACGCGCGACGCCATAGATGCCCTGGTAGAGATGGTGGAAAAATCGGCAGCCAACGTCCCCTGGCAAGCGAAGATCATCAAGACCAATGGGTCCGTGTTCATCAACGCCGGCGCGGAAGCAGGCGTCCAGAATGGGGATGTGTTTGTGATCTACCGGAAAGGCGAGGAGCTGATTGATCCGGACACCGGACTCTCCCTCGGCTCAGTGGACACCAAGATCGGTAGAATCAAGGTCACCAACAACAATCTGGGCAACGGCAAAGCATCCGAGTGTGTGGTACTGGAGGGCAGCGGCTTCCAGCGTGAAGACATAGTCAGACTCCAGTAGAAGACAAGCCCCTGGGGAAAACGGCGCAGTAGCGCGCGGGGCCCGTTTACAACCCAAGGTTATTCTTCCCAATGGGGGGAGCGCGTCGTCAGGGGAGGCCCACGGGGAGACGACCTCCCCTGTGTCTTTTTTACGTGCTCGAGGAGCTGTTTCTTCAGCGTGTGGACCAGTTGCAAACAAGAGAAAGGGACAAACGGGTCGGATAGGAAAGGCGCGGGAGGGCAGTTTACGATGCTTTGCTGTCCGCCCCGTTCATAAGCCCATAAGCGCGTATTCTGTTCAATGGGGAGCGGGGAAGCTCTCTTCCCAAGGCTGCGACACTGCGGGTCCTGAAACCATGCCGCGGCAGATGGGAGCCTGCAGCAGGAAGAAATCACTGGGAGGAAATCGTGGTATTCAGTAAAGCCATCCGGCTGGGGGTCTGTGTGCTCCTGCCCTTGATTTGGGCCCTCGAGGTCCCCGCGCAGCCTGCAAAGATCGGCACCATCACCTTCCTGGTGGGAGGGACCAACGATGTGATGGTCCGCCATCGCGACTCAACCACATGGGTGCCGGCCAAGCTGAAGATGGACCTTTTCGAAGGAGACGTGGTCCGCACCGCGAAGGAATCGCGCGTAGAAGTGACGCTCCTGGACAAGAGCCTGCTGCGCATCGGCGAGCAGAGCGAGTTTGTACTCACAACGGCCACTCTGACCAAAAAGAGTAAGAAGGTGCAATCGGAGTTGAGCAAGGGAAAACTATGGGTCAATATCACAGAGGCGAGCGGTTCACGCAACTTCCAAGTTAAGGCGCCGACTGCGGTCTGTGCGGTGCGCGGCACGATCTACCGCGTGGAGGCAGACTCCACCACCACGGTGCTTGTGTACGACGGCGCGGTGGACATCGGCCCGCTGAGCAAGTTGGAACGCACTGAGCAAAAACCTACTCCGCGCTCCCTGGAGCCTCGCCAAATACCAGGCCCCTACGAAGTGCCTCCGCCTTACCAAGTGACGCTGGAAGAATGGATCCGCATAGTCAGGGGATTCCAGGTTACGGTGCGCCCAGACGGCAAGTACCACAAGCGGCGGTTCAATGAGGCGGAAGATGCAAGACTGGAGTGGGTGCGATGGAACAAGGAACGCGACCGGCAGGTTCGTTCCAGATAGAAGGCTCCATGTGGTTACGGCGTCGGTGTTAACTTTCGCGTTGGTCAATGCCTGAAAGAGATCGGCTTGATGCTTTGCTCGTTGTGAGCGCCTCCTTGCTCATGGGGGCGCTGCTGTTTGCGGTGCGCAGCCACCTCTCACCCTTAGTGGTGGCCGTGGCTGTGGTGGCACTTTTGTTCCCATTCCGCCGCCAGCCCGTCGCACGTCACCTCCTTGTCGTACTCCTGCTCCTTTTTGTCCTGTGGTTGGTGCACGAGCTGCGGGATGTGCTGTTCCCATTTGGCGTATCGCTTCTTCTCGCCTACCTGGCTAATCCCTTGGTGGACCGCTTGGCACGATGGCGCATCCCGAGGCTGCTGTCGGTGACGCTGCTGATCCTGACCTTTATCGGACTGGTTGTGCTTGCACTGGTTTTGCTGGTTCCGCGGATCGCGCGCGAAGTGAGCGATATGGTGCAGGCGAGCGTGCAGTTTGCTGGCGTGCTGCGGTCCTGGCTTGACACCGATTTTTTGCCCCTGCTTGCACGCCTTGGAGTGGACTCCTCGCAGTTGCAATCCCAGTTTGTCCCGGCCATCGCAGACCAAGCGCAAGGCCTCCTCAAATTCATTTTCCAGAATCTCCTGCAGTTGACCGCCCGCCTTTCCACAATGCTCGGGCAGCTGCTCAATCTGGTACTCATCCCGTTCCTCACCTTCTTTTTGCTCAAGGACTATGACAAGCTCAAGGCTTCCGTGCGGCGCATGGTTCCCGAACGGCACAAAGCCCGAGTAGTGACTGTTGTCCACGCAGTAGACACCGTGTTGGCGGGCTTTTTTCGCGGAGAACTGCTGGTGTGCCTCATTGTGGGAACGCTTACCGCTGTGTTATTGACCATTTTTGGCGCCCCTTACGCACTCCTCCTCGGCCTTCTGGCAGGAATCCTCAACTTGGTACCCTACGTAGGGCTGGCGATCACTATGGCCGTAGGCGTGCTCGTAGGATTGCTCAGTCCTCACCCCGTGCTGACCACCATCAAGATCGTAGTGCTCATCGAGAGCGTGCAGATAGTCGAAGGCTCGTTCCTCTCGCCAAAGATCGTGGGCGAACGTGTGGGCCTCCATCCTGCTTGGGTGATGTTCGCCATATTGGCGTTCTCGAAATTGTGGGGGCTGTTGGGCCTGGTCATCGCGGTGCCGAGCGCGGCGGTGGTGGCAGCACTACTGAGAAGCCACCACGCGCAGGTTCACGGTGGCAGAGTTGCGCCCGAAGTATCATGAAGATCGTAGCGGTTGGTGAAGGGGGAGTCGGCTGCCGACTTGGCCTGCGTCCTGGTGACGAACTGCGCACGTTGAACGGCCACCGCCTGCTGGACGAGCTTGACCTCCGTTTTTGGTCCGCCGAAGGAATACGTTCCTTGGAGGTCGAACGAGACGGGGAGCGCGTGCATATCGACTGTGGGGAGCAGGACGTCTACGACCTGGACATCCAACTTGAACCCCTACGCGTACGCTCCTGTGGCAACAAGTGCCTGTTTTGTTTTGTTGACCAGAATCCCCCAGGCATGCGTCCGGCTGTCTACTTGAAGGACGAAGACTATCGGCTCTCCTTCCTCCATGGCAACTATGTCACCCTCTCCAACGCTGGGCGGTCAGACCTGCTGCGCATCGCGGAATTGAGACTCTCCCCCTTGTACATCTCGGTCCATGCCACCGACTCCGCGGTGCGCAGGAAGCTGTTGGGCCTACGCCGCGACGACCGCTTGTTGGAAAAGCTCGCGTTCCTTGCAGGCGCCGGCATCACCATGCACGCGCAAGTTGTCATCTGCCCGGGGTACAATGACGGCCCCGTCCTTGCTCAGACCGTCGACACACTGCTGGAGTACTTCCCCCAGATCGCCACAGTGGCAATTGTGCCAGTGGGGCTCACGCGTCACCGCCAGGGGCTCGCCCAGCTCAGGGGTGTGGATACATTCCAGGCGCAGCAGATCGTACAGGAATTCGAACGGCGGGCCCAAGAATTGCGGAACCTTTTCGGCAGCTACTTTGTCTACCTGGCAGATGAGCTTTACCTTTTGGCCCGGCGCCAGGTGCCCCCTGCCGAACGCTACGAGGACTTTTCACAGGTAGAAAACGGCGTGGGCATGGTGAGGAAATTCTTGGACGCGTTTCAGATTGAAAAACGCCGACTGCCGCGCCGGCTGAGCAAGCCCACGCGCGCCACAATTGCCACTGGAACGCTGGCGGCACCGATTTTGGCGCAAGTTTGCGCCGAGATCACACAGATAGTCGAGAACTTCGAGCTCTCAGTGGTTGCCGTCGAGAATGGATTCTACGGCGAAACGGTCACGGTAAGTGGCCTTTTGACCGGGCAGGATATTTACGCGTCTTTAAAGAACGTGCACGCAGGAGATGTCGTGTTCCTCCCCTCCAACTGCCTCAACAGCGATGGACTCTTTCTCGATGACTGGAGGCCTGACCATCTGGCAGAAAAGCTGAATGTGCCCGTCTGTGTAGTGGATAGCGAGCGCATCGTGCAAATGTTCCGTGCGCCGTTGCTTAGGGAGCGGGGTTCATGAGGTTGCCCATCGTTGCCATAGTGGGCCGACCGAATGTGGGCAAGTCGACCCTTTTCAACCGCCTCCTGGGGCGGCGCGAGGCCATCGTGGACCCCACCCCGGGGGTGACCCGCGATCGCAAGTACGAACAAGTGGAGTGGACGGGCAGACGTTTTGTGCTTGTCGACACCGGTGGCTTCATGAGCGGCTCAGATGAGCCCATCTCCCGTGCCGTGATGGAGCAGCTGCGCGTGGGGATAGCCGAAGCGGACCTGGTGCTCTTTCTGGTTGATGGTCGAGCCGGGTTGACCGCAGAAGACGAAGAGCTGGCACGCATGCTGCGCAGGTCAGGCAAGAATGTGCTTCTGGTCGTGAACAAGATCGACACCGGAACCCATGAACCGTTAAGCGCCGAGTTTTTCCGCTTGGGCTTGGGCACTCCGTTGGGCGTCTCTGCTTCCCTGGGGAGAGGCATCGGCGACCTTTTGGACCAAATGATCCAGCGCCTTCCGGGTCAACTGGAGGAGAGGCCAGGCGAACAGGGAGAACCCCTGCGCCTGGCGGTGGTGGGCCGCCCCAACGTGGGCAAATCCTCGCTCATTAATGCAATTCTGGGAAGCCCCAAGTTAGTGGTGACTGAGATCCCGGGCACCACGCGTGACGCCATCGACACCGAGTTCTCCTATAAAGGGCAACGGCTGATCCTGGTGGACACGGCTGGTTTGAGGCGGAAGAGCCGTATCTCCGAGCCGGTCGAGTACTATAGCACCCAACGCACCATGCGCGCTGTGCGCCGCGCGGATGTGGTGGCCGTTGTCATAGATGCCAGCGAGGGACTTTTTGACCAGGACAAACGCATCCTCGAGCAGGTGGTGCAGCAGCGCAAGGGAATGCTTCTGGTGGTCAACAAGTGGGACCTCATGCCCCCTGGGGCACGAGTCACGGCCCAATTCGAGCGGGCTGTCCAGGAAGAGCTCCGCACGTTCAGCTATGTGCCTTTGCTCTTCGTGTCGGCCAAGACAGGACGCCACGTCAGCCAAGTACTGGAGCTTGCTCAAGCTGTGCACAAAGAAAGGCACAAAGTGATTCGCACGCGGGAGCTGAACCAGTTCCTGCAAGAGGCGCTGGCACAGCACTCCCCGCCTGCCTTTGGCGCCAAAGAAGTGAAGATTAGGTTCTGCACCCAGGTCAACGCAGCCCCGCCGGTCTTTGCCTTTTTCTGCAATCACCCCCGCGGCATCCAGGCCAACTACCAGAGCTACCTGGAAAAGCAGCTGCGCCAGAAATTCGGATTCATGGGTGTGCCCCTGACCCTTTCATTTCGGAAGGCGTAGGCGCCATGCGCAGACTTGCCTGGTTGACTGTTGCTTTGTTTCTGACGGGCACGGCCCTGACGGAGGAACACGAGGATTTTGCCTCGTACCTGCAGTGGGAACGGGCGGCAGGCATTCTCTCGCCGCAGCAGGAATTGGTTCTTCGGGTGCTGGCCATGGTCAACCCCGAGGCCTTGCCGGAGCCCTATCGCTCTTTGCCCCGCGAACCAGGCAAATGCGGCACCATGACCATGTGGGAGGTGAAATCCCGGTGGCACGAGTTGAACACTGTCCAGCAGCAAACTCTTGCCCCTTACGTGTCCAGGCCCACGCTTCCCCAATCTCTCGTCAGCCCTACCGGTCACTTCAAGATTCACTACACCACCTCGCCGGGTGCGGACCAGACCACAGAGGAGTTTGCACACGAGGCCGCCGTGGCCTTCGACAAGGCCTGGCAGGTAGAGGTGGATGAGCTGGGTTATCCGCCGCCTCCGCCAGACTTTGGCATCGACGGGCCTGAGTACGACGTCTACATCCAGAACATCTCGGACTACGGCTGGACCTATCCTGAGCTTCCCGTCGTACAAACCGAGGAGTCAGACTGGACCACCTACATCGTGGTGGATAATGACTATTCGCGGGGCTTTTACACTAAGGGACTCGACGGACTGCGGGTGACGGCTGCGCACGAATTCTTTCATGCAATCCACTTCGGCATTCGCGAACCATTCCGAGAACCGGAATCCACCGCCGATCTCTTCTATTACGAAGTGTCGGCAACCTGGATGGAAGATGTTGTATGGGATCACATTAATGACTATTACAACTACCTTGGAGATTTTTTCCGTACCACCCATCTGCCATTCAATAGCACCGATGGCAGGCGCGAGTACGGGATGGCCGTGTGGAATCATTTTGTGGCCAAGCGGGTGGGGCCCGAGGCGATTCGGGACTCGTGGCTGGCCATGAAGGGGATGCACGGCTTGCAAGCCATCCGCCAGGCCCTTCTTCCCCGCGGGCTTACCTTAGAGGACGCACTGGGCGAGTTTGCGCTCTGGAACGCATTCACCGGAAGCCGCGCCGACACCATCCGTTTCTACCCCGAGGGAGCTCACTACCCCCAAGTCCGCTTCCACCAGCACCTCGTTCTGGAGGAGAGAGTCGATGTCGCAGATTCGTGCCGGCGCATGGCCACCAAGTACTACCTGCTCCTGCCCCAGCTGCCGGCGCCCTATGGGGCAACGCTCATATCTTCAGACCCGAGCAGATGGCGATTGTCGCTGGCCGTGTTCGGTCCCACGAAGGGTAATGGCGACTTTTCCCCAGGCGGCGCCTTCTGTAGCTTGGGACACCTCGCGCCCGTGGACACCGTGGTCGTCGCGGCGTCGCGGACCAACCTCGCCGACCAAGACCTGGGATTAGGTAAGACTGCCTTCTATGCCTTCTCGCTCATCGTTGAAATGGGGTTCCCCCCAACCGAAGCCCCAACAGGCAATGCCATTACTCAAGTCTCCAGCAACCCCTTCCGTTTGCAGGAAAACGCGTTATTGACCGTGCTTCTGCACCTGGAAACGGAAGAAGAAGTCGCAATGTCCGTACGCGACCTTCATGGCCGGGTGGTGTTTGAAGAAGCTCTGGGCGTTGTGGGCCCGCGCCGTGCCTATCCATGGGTTTGGAGGGGAGAGAATCAGCACGGCGGGAAGGTAGCGGCAGGCATCTATTTCATCGTGGCACGCTTCTCCGATGGGGTGTCTATTGAAAAGGTAGCCGTGGTTCGGTAGGGCGGTGCACTGGCTCGCTTTCTGTGCTGTTCTTGCACAAAAAGAGCTTGACAAAGCGGCAAAATATTCTTATTTTAGCCGCGACATTCCTTTTGGCCAAAGGCGGGGACGCCCAGAGGGAACTGACCAAGGATGGGTGTTGCCAGCGTCTCTTACACTTTTGTGGCCCATCTCGGAAGTGGCCGCCTTTCGGGCAGAACAGCTTCGTGAACTTGAGCTTTCGAGTGAAAAGAAGCCCATGTATAGCGGACTCTTGCTGTCTGGGCCGGTTGTTTGACAAGAAGTTGAACAGATTGGTGCCAGAAAAGTGGGGACTTTTGTCTTTTTGGTGCGCCATCACTCACAGGAGCGGCATCTTTCTTGCAGGTTTGCCCTGTGCAGGTTGAAGCCAAGGAAGGCGTAGGCAAAGACGAGAAACGGGCGTGCCTGTGAGGAATGGTGATGAAAGCACTTGTCATGGAAAAGTCGCTTCGGCTGACGGAGCTGGAGCGGCCCGCTCTGCAAGAGGGGGAGGCCCTGGTGCGGGTATTGCGGGCTGGCATCTGCAACACCGACATGGAGATAGTCCGGGGGTACATGGGCTTTGAGGGGGTTCTGGGGCACGAGTTTGTGGGCGTAGTAGAGCAGTGCCAAGATACCCGCTGGCTCAATAAGAGGGTGGTTGCAGAGATCAACGTGGGGTGTGGCAAATGCCGATACTGCCAGCGAGGGCTAAGCCGCCACTGCCCGAACCGCACGGTCGTGGGAATACAAGGGCGCAGTGGTGTTTTCGCGGAGTACGTGGCTTTGCCGACCGCGAATCTCATTGAGGTCCCGTCCACTATTTCCGACCTGGAGGCAGTGTGGGTGGAGCCGCTGGCTGCCAGCGCCGAGATTCTCGCGCAGGTCCATATCCAGCCCGAAGACCGCGTGGCGATCATCGGGGACGGGAAGCTGGCCGCACTCGTAGCGCAAGTCCTCCGACTCATCGGGTGCGCGCTCATCGTCGTCGGCAAGCATCAGCCGAAACTGGCGACCCTTTCCCAGCTGGGCATCCCTACCACCTTGCGCAACAATTTGCCCAAGCGCTCCTACTCCCTGGTGGTGGAGGCTTCGGGCTCACCAAGTGGTCTAGACTTGGCCCTCCAGCTCGTGGAGCCGCGGGGGACGGTAGTGGTCAAGAGCACCTATGCTGAACGGCCCACCATGGATCTCTCCCACATTGTGGTGGACGAGATCACGTTGGTGGGCTCCCGATGCGGGCCATTCGATACCGCTATCCGGTTGTTGCGGCAGAAGTTGGTTCAGGTAGAACCTCTGGTAACGCAAACCTTCCCCTTTAGCCAGGCGCTGGAGGCCTTTACTTTTGCCCAACAGGACCACGTCCTGAAAGTGCAGTTAGACATGTCAGGGTAGGGTGACCTAAAGTAGTGTTAGCCGCCTTAAAAAACATGGTCATCGATGCACATCTTCACCTTCCGGTGATATCCGATACACGCACGTATGAGCAGGCCAAAGCACTGCTCATCGAAGACTTGAAGAAGGACCAAGTTGATTATGCCATTCTGATTCCTGACAACTTGCCCAATTCTGGTATCGGGGATGTGCCCACCTGTCTGGAATTGGTGAAAGATGCGCCTGAATTGTTTCTTATGGGGACAATGGATATTCAAACTCAAGGGCAGGCTTGGCTGGTAGAGTTGGAACGCCTACTGGCCGAACGTCGCATTGTGGGGATGAAAATTTTTCCTGGGCATGATCCGGTTTATCCTACCGACCGGAGAGTGTTCCCGCTGTACGAGTTATGCCAGGCCTATGCCATCCCGATGGTAATTCACACAGGCGGTCATCCCGAAGTAGCGCAATATAACGATCCCAAGTACATTGTGCAGGTGGCCGAACGGTATCCGAACTTGAAGATCGTGATCGCGCATTTCTTTTGGCCGGAAGTGGAGTATTGTTATCGGGTCACGCGCGATTATCCGACGATTCATTATGACACGTCAGGGTTGGCCGATGAGGAAGTGCTTGCGGCGACGGGGAAAGCGCGCATTGAAGCGGTGTTGCTGAAAGTGTTGGAAGACGGCGCGAAGAAGCTTGTGTTTGGGACGGACTATGCGATGTGCAATCGGGCGGCTCATCTGGAGATGGTGAAGCAATTACCTGTCGCGCCGGAGATACGGGAGGGGATTCTGTGGAGAAATGCGGTGGAATTGTTCCGGCTCCCTATCTCGGGCGGCTAACAACCGCATGCACCCGACTCGCGCTGCGCGCTCTGGGGACGGGCAGGGTTGGTTTCGCTGGCTTGGTTGTGGTTCAGCGGGGTTCCCGTGGACACCGCGCGAGCGGGTGATGCGGGCCGTTAAGAAGGAGACGAGGCTGCTGATCAACGCCTCTCACGGGTTTGGTCGGGGGTGCCCCAGGGTGAAACAGTGCGTCGGGAATGAACAACTCCCGCCATACCCGGAGGGCTAAGGTGCGTTAAGTGCTTGATCGTGGGGCCAAGTAGCGCCTTAAGAGAAAGGCACGGTGTTTGCAGTTCCGAAACCGAAGGCTACATCTGAATCAGAGTTGGCGCGCATCGGACCATGAATGAACTCCTATACTTCTCTTCGGTCGATCTTCTGATCAGAGTCGACTACAGTCCAGACACAAATGCTTTGCGCTACTGGACAAACCGTGAGACCGATGCTACTGAGCGCCGACTTGTTGAACAATACCTGCTCTCGGAGTTCGCGGCCAGAGTGGGGTTCTACGAACGCGCCCCTTCGCTGTTCATATGCATGGGTACCGATACCCGGCTAAACGATGAGTTAGAAACCAAGAAGGCACAAGAGCCAACGAGCGAAAACACAAGCCGCGAACAGCGCGTGGAAGCCGAGGTAAGGGCGGCCATCAGAGAGTCTATGAAGGTCTACTACTTTGAGCGATTGGGCGACGAGATTCTTGCTTTTCGGCATGAAGTGGAGCAAGGAGCCAGCACCGAACGCATCCGGGACGCGAAGGTGCGGATGTCGCAGCTCCTGGGTGCCTACAATCTCTATTCAGGCCAAAGGTTGTCCCTGAGCGAGGTGCTGCCTGCTGACTTGCGCGATTATCTCTAAAACACGGACAAACCGAGGATACTACCCCTTCACGATTGAGGAAACCAGAGTATGAGCCGGAGAAGAAGCATTGTCCTACTCGCTACGGTGTGCATTGGGATCGCAGGAGGGCAGGCGGCCGGGCAGGGGATTAAGGATCGATTAGGGCTTGGCTTTAACCTTGGAGCACAAAAGCTCTACTGCGATATCTATCACACCAGTTTTGCCCCTGGAGCGGAGGGCACTGTCAAATACCTCCTGGGCTCCAAGTTCAGCGTTGTGGCCAGCCTCGGCTACGGCCAGCTCACCGATAGTTTTTCCAGCGCCACCTTCACCACCAACCTGATCAATGCCGATCTAAAAGGGCACTTGGCGCTGAGCAGCCCAAGGCACATCATCCCCTATCTGGTGTTCGGTTTGGGCATTTTCAACTGGCAATACGAAAACTGGCCGCGATACTTCGACGGGTCATTCATATTCGGCGGCGGTCTGGAAGTAGTGCTCCAGCCCCGTACCTCACTCGAGTTCTACGCCGACTATCGACATACCACCGGCGATGGCTATGATGGAATCGTCCGACAAGAAAAAGACGGCTATCTGCAAGTCCGGGCGGGGTTCACCTACTATTTCAAGGATAGGTTGGCACCTGCGGAGAAACCTTCTGAGCTCATCGCCATGGATGAAAAGGACCTGGCCAAGTGGCTTGAGAAAGAAGAACCAGCCGATACCGCAAAGTTCAGAGCCTTCGAGGAAAAACTGGTCCTCACCGAGTCGGCCGAGAGCAAGGTTACGATGGAGGAGTATCTTGCCCTCAAATCGAAGCTTGACGAACTCAACCGCGTCATCGCGGAAAAGGAGCGAGAGATCGAGGCGCTTCGTACGGAGTTGGATTTTAGGGTCGACCGCATTGCGGAGTTGGAGGACGAGCTGAGGAAGAAACGTGTGGCGCCGGCTGCTGCTCCAGCGGTAACCGGTGCATTTTCTGCCTCCTATGAGGATGCCCTGCGCTCCTATTACAGCCGCGACTACAATGGCGCCATCCAGAAATTCACCGCCTTGTTGCAGGAATACCCAGACCACCGTCTGGCAAGCAACTGTCAGTATTGGATTGGGGAGTCGTACTTTGGCCTTGGCGACTATTCCGCAGCCAGAGATGCCTTCGAGAAGGTGTTCTCCTACGAGTCTTCGTACAAGAAGGATGACGCCACGCTCATGATCGGCAGGTGCTACATGAAGCTGGGCGACAATGAACGTGCGCGTTCTTCTATGGAGGCCCTGCTCCGCGATTATCCAGACAGTGAATATGTACCCAAAGCCGAATCCTACCTCAGGCGGCTGAGAGGGTAACGAGCTCACCAAACGAAAGGCTGGGCGCCGTCTGAAGAAACCGTTCAGACGGCGCTTCTGTTAGCAGCGCGATGGAGAAAAGCGACAGGGAAGCATCCCAACATACCGCTCGGCTTACACTGCGGCTCCGCGTGAAAATGCTACGCCGTAAGATCACCTATTCTCGTGCCTTTGTGGCGGCGCTGGCCCTGTTTGGCTTCGCGGCTATACGCCTGCTGACCAGTACCCTGCGCGTGCGCATCGTACTCCACCCTCAGGTTGAAGAGGAGCTGCACCACCACCCCTTGGTGTTTGCCTTCTGGCATGGCAGGCAGTTCCTGCTTGTGCCCCAGTTTTCTTACTGGAATATCGCCTTGATGAGCGACCTGAGCTGGGCAGGTGACATTCAGACGCGTATCTTGCAGCGCTTTGGCTACACAGTGGTCAGGGGGTCGAGCAGCCACGGGGGTATGCGGGCCCTGCTGATGATGAAAAAGGCGGTCGATGCCGGGCATCCCGCAGCGTTCGCGGTGGACGGCCCTCACGGGCCGGCGTTCCATGCCAAGCCCGGGGTGTTGTTCTTGGCGCAGAAGCTCGGTCTACTCATCGCCCCGGTGTCTGCGAGCGCCAGCAGCGCCTGGGTCCTGAAGCGCACCTGGTGCCGTTACCTACTGCCGAGGCCTTTCTCTCGCTGTGTGGCCATTGTGGGCAAGCCAATGGCGCCCACCTCCCTTGCCGAGTTGGACCGGACGCTGGACGACCTTACCCTGCATGCCGACCTGCTCGTAGGCGCTAACTACCACCGCGCAGCCCTCAACAGCTTGGCACAGCGCTGAACCGGACAGACTCCACCCGCTCTACGACTCAGCCGCGCGTGTTTCGCGCACGCCTTCACACCAGAAGAGTGCCGGCCGCTCCTCTTTCACCATGCAGCGCAGACCGCAGCTCTGCATCATGGCGCCCAATGCCTCCGCGGAGGGGAGATAGTCGTGAGCTACAATGCCACCGATCTGACGGTGCATGGCGTTGACTGACTGGCTGCAATCCTCGTGAATCACGTACAACCTTCCGCCGGGCACAAGGGTTCGGGATAAGGTTTGGAGCGCCGCGTGCTGGTCCCGAAAGTGCGGAAAACAGCAGAAGCACACCACCCGGTCAAAGCATGCATGGACGAAGGGAAGGTCCACCGCGTCGGCACAAAGGAAATGTTGCCGTGACGGGTACTCCTTCCGCTTCCCCGCGCGGAGCATTGCAAGAGAAAAGTCCATGCTCACCACAAACCCCTGGGGGCCCACTGCTTTGGCCAAGGCACGGGATAGCCTTCCTGTGCCCGCGCCGACGTCCAGAATGCGTTCTCCCGGCTGGATTTGCAGCCGCTCCATGACATATGGCAATGACTCGTTTCCTGCCGCTAGGTCCCAGGAATTAGCCAGCTGTTCGAAAAATGCGCGGCGCTCGTCACGCATGGCTGCCCCTCCGGCTTTGCGGTGGCACTCGTCTCAAGACTACAGGCACCACTACGAGAATGAGTACGATCCCCGGCAATCCCTGCAGGAGGGCAGCTGCGGATAGCGCCCTCGCAGGCAACCCTAATAGCGGGACCAGCGCCACAATCCACAGCACCATGACGGCCCGCGATGCTGCCAGTCCTGCCAGGAGGGCAAGCATCGCGGGCAAGCGACGCCCAGTAAGCCACCCTACCACACCTGTCAGCGCTAGCCCTTCCAACGCCATGAGTTGCGCCACTGGAGGAGAAAGCGGGGGCATGCCGGTAGCAAGCGCCGAAACCATCGGCGTCAACAGACCCACCGACATCGCCGCAAGAAGCGGAAGGTAGAACCCAGCCGCGGCCAACGGCAGGAACATGGGCAAGAATACACTGCCCAACCCCACTGCATGAAATACGATGGGTATCAATACGCCCATGGCCACGAACAGCCCCGAGAGGCTTAAATGCTTTGCTGGCATCGCCTTTCTCAAAAGTTCACCGTCAGCTCGGCATCCACGGTCCGGCCCGGCATGGGGTAGCCCCACATTGCTTGATAGCTGGCATCAAGCAGGTTCCGTGCACTCAGACGCGCGCCCAGCGGCCCCACCAGCCGCGCCTCCGCGTACACGTTGACCACCAGGTAGTCGTCCATGCGATAGAAATTGGGCTTCGGTGAAGCGTTGTCTCGCCCATACCAGTCCTGCACCGCATTCAGTTCTCCCATCAGGCGCAGGCCGCCGATACGTCCCGAAGCATAGGCAGTGAGCTTTCTACGCGGCGCATTCGCTACCAGGACATCCATCCTCACGATGTGCGACCAAGAGCCACCGAGCTGCACCCTGTCCACGGGCTCCCATTGCCAGCTTAGCTCATAGCCTGTGTTGGCCAGCTTGCCGGCATTGGCCAGGCGAAACGGCGGGGGCGGCGAAGTATTCCTGGCCAGGACGATCAGATTGTCGCCGCGGAGACGGTAAACGGTTGCCTCGACCCTGGCGCGAGCGGTTAGGTCCTGCGCAACCCCTACCTCATAGTTCCAGATTTCATCCGGCAAGAGCTCCGGGTTGTGCGGCGGGAAGAAATACAGCTCGCGGATCGAAGGGCTGCGAAAGCCCTTGGATAACGCTGCGCGCACGGTCGTGGTAGCCGTGGCGTGGGCCACCAGACCCAGCTTGGGCAGGAGTACAGTGCCGTACAACTCGTGATGCTCCACACGGAACCCAAGCGAAGCGATGAACCTCTTGAGCAGCAGTTGTTGCACGTGCACGTAGGGAGCCCACTCGCTCAGGTAATACTTGCCATACTGCGTGTGGCTCTTGGTGTTCTCGGCGTCACCCCCGTAGCGCTTGAGGTCAAACCCTACGGTGGTGGTATTGCCGGGCACAAGACGGAGGTTGTGGTAGAACATTAACCCAAGCATGCGATCGTATGAGCGCCATCCATCGAAAAAGCGATGGCGTCCAAAATTGCCATGCAGCTTGAGGTAGCTCTCCCCCACCCTGCTCCTGTGGGTCAAGGTGAGATCGCCACCCCAGCGACGCACGTCATACCAGTCATCGCGCGCAGGCTTGGTGACTGGTCCAGGGTCATGCAGCATGAGGTCGGCGAGGGTGACATTGGCCTCCAGCTGTGTGCGCTGTCCGAGCGCGTAGCCAGCATGGGTGGTGATAAAATTGCCTTCGTAGGCGCTGTTGCCATCGTGGCGATGGCCGTCGGTGGTACGCCGCGCGGCGGTGAGCTGGTAGCTGAAGTTCCCAACCCGCCCGGCATGGTAAGCCGCGAGGCGTCGGGTGGCGAAGCTGCCAACTCCACCACTGATCCTTGTCGCAAATCCCGGACGATCCAACCCCGCGGTGACGATGTTGATCACTCCGGCCGTGGCATTGGTGCCGTACAGAAACGAGGCCGGGCCGCGCACCACCTCCACGCGCTCCACTCCGTCAGTGACAAACTCGTCGCCGATGGTGCATCCCATCAGCCCCATGAAGTCCGGGCGGCCGTTGCGCAGGATCAGCACGTGCGTATCGGCAGTGCCCCCTACGCCCCGCAGGGCAATCTTGCCCGCCGCGCTGCCGGCCACGCCGTAACCCATCACACCCCACTGCGTCAGGTGCAGGCTAGGCACATGGCTCTGCACCACGTCAAGCACGGCGGCACTGGGCGCAAGCGTTAGCTTGGCGCCATCTATCACAGTGATGCTGGCCGCTATGTCGCGCTGCGCTTGGCTGAGCTTGGTAGCGGTCACCACGACGGGGTTGAAGCGGTACTTGACAGAGTCGGCGGAACCCTTCTCGGCGGTAGGCGTCTCCCCATGGGCATTGAGCAACCCCAAACCCCACGTCGTCAAGAGCAACGCAACCCTCATTACAGCCTCCTTTTCTTCGGACGTCCTTCGTGCACCTATTGCCCGCAAAGACCTCACTTCAGCTCGCGCCCGGTGGTGGTGGTGACCAGCTTGCCGTGCTTGACCCCCTTTGTGCCGATCAGTTGGTCGGCAATGTTTCGCACCACCTGTGCTTCGCCGCGCACCGCCAGCACTTCCAAGCAGTTGTCGTGGTCCAGGTGCACGTGCATGGTGGAGATAATCTGGCCGGTGTACCGGTGCTGGAGCTCGGTGAGCCGCTCGGGGAGCTCACGCAGGTGGTGGTCGTAGATGAGCGTGATGGTCCCCACGCGCTCGCCGGCTTCTTTTTCCCACTCGCGCTGGACAAGCGCATCGCGGATCAGATCGCGAATGGCCTCGGAGCGGCAGGTGTAGCCCTTTTCCGCGATCATTTTGTCGAACCGCTCCAGCAGCTCGGCCTCCAGGGATATGCCAAATCTGGTCAGCATCTTTTTATTCCCTTTCTTGTGCCACGTTTTCTAAAAATGTAACACCAATTGGCGCCAAAATCAAGGAGAAATTGCTCGAGGGAGCGGAAAAAAACAACTTCGGGCGTCTCTGGCCTGGAGCTTTCAGCGGCACCGAAACCAGGCGCTGGAGGCACGGCCGCACTCGGAACCGCAGCTTCGAAAGTGCTCGCGACCCCAGGCAAATCCTCACCGGCTCAGCGACGGAGTTGGGACGCTTTCTCTATCAAGACACTTGGACACAACGGGCGGGAGCTCGCACAGGGACTCAAGTACCGGCCGGTGTAGGAGGGGGGAGGAAGAGTCGGAGCAGCCGAGGCGCGCCGTCACATTGCGAATGGCCTTGGGCCGCGGCGGAGAGTGGAATGGGCAAGCCCGACAGGCGGTGGATTTACCCGGTGTCTTATTGGTGACGATACCCCCGCGCCGCCAGCAGGGCAAGGCATGCCAGGACCAAATCCCGCCCCATCTCGGCAAGGCCCACCTTCACCCCCACTATCCGGCCAAAACAGCCGCAGGAGCCTCCCACCCGGCGCAGCAGGGCGTAAGCCAGCACCAGCACAAACCCAGCAAAGAGCACCGCCATAAGGCGTAATACCCCGCCGGGGTAGAGCCCAAGCAGCGCGAGCAGGCCCAGTCCCAGCTCGGCTGCGGTCACCCCCACCAGAGTGGCATAGGCCAATGGCCGCGTGAACCCCATCGCCGCCACGAAGCGGAGGTAAGGCGAAGGGTCGTGAAGCTTGGCCACCGCCGAGAACACAAGCAGACCCCCGAGGAGGAGGCGCAGCACTTTTGGAAGAAAACGCCACGCTCGCAATGCCACTTCATATAGCTCTCGCTTCATCTCCGGTCCCTCATGGCCAACAATCCGGCGCCAGCCCGCGCCACCTGCGGGCAACAGAAAGCCTTGCGGACTCGCAAGTCCACTCCGCGGAGCTAGCACCACGCCCCACCGCGCCGAATAGGCCCCATAGCCAAAGGCGGCGCGGCGCCACCAAGAGACCGCCTGGCCTCGAGCAATGTGGGCTGACTGCTATTGTTGTGTTGCGCAGTCGAAAGTCCACATCGGTCCGCTGCCGCACCAGCACCCACAGAAACAGCTGCCAATGGTCATGCAGCCGTACTGGGTGAGGTCGCACCACGTTATGCAGCCACCAGGGCACTTGTCGGCATTGCACCAGGCTTCCGCGTGTCCGCCCACGCCCAGCGCTTGGTGCACCCCAAGCAACGTGAGGACCAGGCTGACCTGCACAAACAACAGAGCCAGCAAGAACCTAAGGCCATTCCTCGCTCTCATGGTAAAGTCCTCCTTCCCCGTTAGAACTAACGCAACATCACAAACCCTCTCCCTTTAGTTTGTACCTGTACACCATGCCCCGCCAATCCATTGCCACGTACAGGGCATCCTCGGAGAGGAAAAAGGGCTCGCTGAAGGTGTTGGGGAGTCTCAGCCTCTTTTCTAACCGATAGGACTCGCCGTGGCGCTGTAGGAACAAGAGGTCAGCAACATCGGGCCCAGAGATCACCAGCGTTCGCACGCCCCAATTGCCCTCTATCCGGATGCTACCCATGAATCTCCTTCTGCCGGCCCCCGGGGGTACCCCTGCGAGGCGCTTGGCAGAGACAGGCTCATCAAGCCGCTTCACCGCCCTGCCCCGAAACTCTAGGGTTGCTACCTGCGTACCCGTGGAGTCAAACACCAAGGCATAAGGGAGACACACAAAGCCGACACAAAACCGACCGTCCGGTGTGCTCGCTAAGGCCACGCTATTCATCACCCTCGGCTGCCTGCGATAAGGAACCACAAGGGGCAGGAAAGCGTAACAGAGCGAGAAGGGCCTTTGCGCCCGGTACACCCGCACCAACATGCTGTCAGTGACAAAGCCATGCACCAGGAGGTTGCGATTGCCCGCTGCCAAGCCACCTACCGGCGGCAGCAGCATGTACAACGCCGGCAGGCTCGCCACATAGCGAAAGTCATGGGCAAAGATCTGAACTCTGCTGTTCCCCACGTCGTAGACAAAGACAAAGCTGTCATTTGCCACTATCTCCCAAGGCTGATTGAACTCCCCTGGCCCCTGCCCTCTCCGGCCAATGGTCCGGATAAGGTTTCCCTCCATGTCCGCAACCTTAATGCAATGGTCCTTCGCATCGGTGATGTAGATGCTGTCCCGCAGCACCAATATCCCTGAGGGCTGCGCCAAGAACAACCCTCCCTCCTTCTGCGTGGTGTCCCTAGGGATCACCAAATCCGGATAGATCACCTCCGGCTCCACCCCATCAAGGTCGATCACGCTCTTGGGCGCCGCCTCAAGCAGCGGCTTCAGCCGCTTGGCATACTCCGCCACCGATGGCCTGGCCTCCTCCCGGCTGCAACATCCCACCAGTATTGCCAGCCCCAGGACCACCGCCATGGCCCGCAGTCTCTCACCTCCGCTCATCATTCCTCTCCTTCTCCGCAGACGCACTCAGCAAGGCCCAACGGCGTCCATTTGCCGCGGGCGCGTAAGTTCTCTTGTCCACTTGTACCCCCGAGCGCCACCGACGCCAGCGCCGCCAAGAGTAGGTCGCGCCCACTCCCGGCAAGGCACACCTTCACCAGCACTATCCGGCCAAAACAGCCGCAGGAACCTCCCACCCGGCGCAGCAGGGCGTAAGCCAGCACCAGCACAAACCCAGCAAAGAGCACCGCCATAAGGCGTGATACTACGCGGGGATAGAGCCCAAGCAGGGCGACCAGGCCCAGTCCTAGCTCGGCTGCGGTCACCCCCACCAGAGTGGCATAGGCCAATGGCCGCCTGAACCCCATCGCCGCCACGAAGCGGAGGGAAGGCGAAGGGTCGTGAAGCTTGGCGATGGCCGACAAGAGCAGGAGGGCACCCGGTAGCACGCGAACCGCCACGGTGAGGTGGGTCTGCCAGCCTCGGTGTGCTTTTCAACGGGGGTGATGCATCAACCCGGGGGCACCCTTCCCCAACGGGGCCGCCATGTTTCGCTCTCTCCCTTCCAGCCTGGAGTGAATCCCATGCGTAATAACTTCCCGACACCCATTTGGCCGAGCGTGAAGCCCAATCGGTCGCGCGAGAGCAAGGCCGTGGGGACGTACTCTAACGCCCCACGGCCTTCGGCTGTCACGCAAAGGTCACTGCTGGGTACCTCCGCACGATGTCTCGAAGACCGCCGTGCCGCAAAAGCACACGCACTGCGGACTAGTGACATCGCAGGGAGTAGCGTAGCAGCCGTATGTTTGGCCCACGCAGTGCGAGACCTTGCAGCTTGCGTAACAGGCGTCTGGGCACTCCGCACTGGCGCTGCCCCCTCCTGCCCCCATCAGCTGCCCCACTGACAGCAAAGACAGGACCAACGACGCCTGTAGTACGAGCGCCGTCAGCAGAACCTTGATTCTTGAACGCATCGCCGTCTCCTCCTCGGGCTCCGACCTCCCTCACCAGCCTTTCTGCCACAACCCCGCCGCACGCAGTCAGCCCAATGAATACACAAGTATTCTCGTTCCATCCCTGCTGGACGTGTACACCTTCCCGTTATGATACCACCACGCCCATGGACCCTCTGTGCCCTCCAGATGGACACACCTCTGAACCTCGTATCCGTGGCGCCCCTGGCGCAATATCAGAGTCTTCTTTGGGACATTGACAAGTAGAGTACCGTCTGTTAGGACGCTGAGGCCCCAAATGAAGCCCCTAGTCCAGACTGTTGGGCCTGTCCCCCTGAATTCCACTCCCTTGGGCTTCTCGTCCAGTTCTCGAACCTCCCGGCCGCGGAACTCTATGGTGGCCACTTGCCTCGCCTCGGAGTCGAATACAAACACATAGGGCAGCACGCTGTAAGCCACAGCCAGGAGACCTGCAGCATTGCTGGCCGCTTGCACCTGCCTCAGCGCATTGGCGTAGGCAGGTGATGAAGCAACAGGAGGCATCAATGAACCGATGCGGCGATAAGGTCGGCACGCCTCGTAGATGGCCAGCAGCGAGTCTTGGACAAGCCCGCCGGGGATAAAGAATCGCCGATCCGAGGCGCCGATCCCCGCCGGGCGGCCGAGATAGAAGCCCGCAGGGATGGAGCCAAGGTAAGCTAAGGCATGGTCGAAAACCTGCACGCGCCTGTTGCCGAACTCCGCGACCAACAGTGAGGCGCTGTTTGCCGCTATCCCCACTGGCGTGTCAAACTCGCCTGGCCCCTGGCCGCGGCGCCCAATCGCCCTGTCCAACCTCCCCTCCATATCTGCCACCATGATGCAATGATTCATCCAGTCAGTGATGTAGACGCTATCCCGCAACACCACCACGCCCGAGGGAGCCGCCAAGAACAACCCTCCCTCCTTCTGTGTGGTGTCCCTAGGGATCACCAAATCCGGATAGATCACCTCCGGCTCCAGCGCATCAAGCTCGATCACGCTCTTGGGCGCCGCCTCAAGCAGCGGCTTCAGCCGCTTGGCATACTCCGCCACCGATGGCCTCTGCGGCTCCCGCCTCCCACACCCCACCACTACGCCCATCGCCGCCAATAATACCCAGGCAAGAGCCCTCCACCTCATGATTCCTCCCTCTGCAGACGCTCGTACAACACCACCGGATTCAACGCGTACGGGTAGCTTTCCAGCACCTTGCCCTCAGGCCAGCTCACGATCACCGTCGCCCGCCACACCACCCCAAGCTCCTTGCGCAATGCCCCGCGCGAGTCAGCCACAAGCACAAAGGCCCCTCCCCCCACCGCGGCCGGCTCCGCCGCACATCGCTCCCTCGCCCCACACACAAACACCACCCGCCAATGCCCCGAACTCACCTCTGCCCTACCCCCGAGTGCCTGCACAAACCTGGCGGCCCTGCTGTGGGTGGAATCAGGCCAAAACACAAGGGCGCTGCGCCTCACTTCGTCGGCCAGCGCCCCGCTCAGAACCGCCCGGGCCTCCTCGCCCACCACCGCGCCAGCCCCCACCAGCCGGGGACCAGGAGCGCTGGCTTCCCTGGCCAAATTCCTCACCAACCGCAGGCTCACACTCACCAGCACCGCCAGCAGGACGGCATTGAGCACCACCAGCCCCCCAACTACCCGTTTGCCCTCAATGGCCCGAGGTGCCAACCTTCGCCTCCGCACGCGCGCTACTCCTGCTGCAAACCCAAAGGGGTGCCTTCCCCCGGTCGTGCGGGCCCTCCCTCATAGCACAATTCCGCCCATGGGTGTCCACTTCCGGGTTCTGGCCCGCCCCTCGTTCTCTCCGCTTCTGGATTGTAAAAAAAAAAATAAGGAAAAAATCAAGGAAAATTTTCGCCACGGCCAGGAAAAAAAACGGAGGGCACAAAGACCTGCATATTGACATGCTCCCCGAGGTGGCCGCACTCATGCCAGGCCCCCCGGCTTACCCCTCCCCCAAGAAAGCCAGTGACCTGAAAATGCCCCTCACCGCCACCAAGTCGGACAAATCCGCAAGGAGGAAATCAGGGCTGGCGGCGGCAAGCTCGGCCGCGGTGTTGCCTCCGGTTGCCACGGCCAGCGTCACAGCGCCGTGGGGGCGCGCGCACTCGATATCCCGGATAGTGTCCCCCACGACCACCACCCGCTCCGGGGGAATGGCAAGACCCGTCAATTGTCGCATGCGCTGCAACGCAAAGGGGAGTAGACGGTCTCGTTGTTCGGCGTCATCCGCAAAGGCGCCAAGGCGAAAATAGCCGTTGATGCCGAAATGGGACAACTTGGCCTCCGCCCCACCTCGCCAGTTGCCGGTCAGGAGCCCAAGGGTCACAAACCCCAGAGCCTGCAAGGCATCGAGCACGGCAGGGATTCCCGGCATGAGGCGCTTTGTAGGCGAAGGCGCCTCCAGCTCAGGTCCTATCAGCTCCAGATAGCGTCTGCGGAACGCCTCCACCAGCGCTGGGTCCCAGGCAATGCCCTGCTTCTGGAGCGCCTCGCGCACAATCTCTGGGTCGGTGCGGCCGGCCATCTGCACGTCGGCGAACCCATTCTCGCACCCGAATACGTCGCGGAAGGCGGCCACCATAGCCCGTTTGCCCGCCCCGCCGGAGTGCAGGAGTGTGCCGTCGATGTCAAAGAGCGCCAGTACGGGTTTCTTCGGGGAGCTCCTCATCTACTCCTCTTCCAAGGATGTGACCTCGCCACGCTCCGCCGCGTCCAGTGCAGCGAGAATCAGTTGCAGGTCCCGGTAGGTCTGGGCCGGTGAGGCAATGGGTGGTTCACCCTCCCTGATGGCGCGATAGAACGCCAACCACTGGTTCCGGTACCCTGCGTCGAAAGGCTGCCAGCGCAGGTGGTGGCGTTTGCGTGTGCCTGCCGGTTGCAACCAGAGCTCGCCATGGCCTACTTCCATGGTGCCTTTTGTTCCAAACACCAGGCACTTTACCCACCACCGCTCGCGCGTCGTGGCCGTGTAGGAAGCTGAATAGTGGCCGATGGCGCCTGATCTAAACAATAGGTTCACGCAGACGTTGTCTACGCCGCCAAAATGGGGACTCTGCCTGCGGGCAAAAGCATGCACGCGCGCTACCTCACCTCCAAGCAAGCGCAGTTGCGCCATGTGGTGGACACCCGCGTCGGTGACAAACCCGCCGCGATGCGCAGGGTTGATCCGCCAGCCTGTGGCACCACTGCCGGAGTTCGGGTCAATCTTCGCGGTCACGTCCATCCGAATCTGGAAGACCTCGCCAAGCTCGCCGCTCTGAATCAATTCCTTTGCCCGCTGCAAGTCTTCGCGGTAGTAGAACTGCTCGGCAATCTGCACCACCACGCCGTACTGGGCCGGCAGGTGCATCATCTTGCGTCCTTGCGCGAGGTCCACCGCCACTGGCTTTTCGCACATCACATGCTTGCCGGCCCTGGCGCATGCCAGGCTGATCGGGTAGTTGAGCGCGATGGGCACGGCCACCAGCACCGCCTCCATGTCCGCCTCGCGCACCATCTCCTCGTAGTCGAGGTAGTAATGGTCCAGGCCCACCAGCTTGGCAAAGTCGGCGGCCTTCTCCTCCCCGCGATTGCATACGGCGGTGACTCGAAAGAGCTCAGGCAGCTCCTTGAGCACCGGCCAATGCAGGTTGCGCGCGGCAAGCCCGGTGCCGATGATGCCCAGCTTGATAGGCCGGGAAACCCGCTTTGTTCCTTGCCGAGGGGAGCTCATGGCGTGCACCTAATGCTTGAGAGCCTTGTCGCAGGCGTCCCTTATGGCCCGCAGGCGTTTGTCCCTATCGCGCACAAAGCGCTCGATGCCCTTGAGCAGCCACTCCGGCGAAATGTGTGCCTCCTCACAGACCTCGTCCACGGTGCCACCCGTGCGCCAGCGGTTGTCCCAATCGGCAGACATGGCATACTCGATGGCCACCTTGTGCGCAATCCAGTCGTACATGCCGCGCCTGGCCACGTTGGTGATCACCGTGGAGTCCATCCATTCGCTCTCGGACACCACCGACTGGCGATAGGCGGCCGGTTGCAGCCGGAACAGCTCCGGACTGATGGCCGCCACGATCTTGACGTTCAGTTTTTCCTTGGCCAGCTCAGGCAGAATTTTGACCACGTTGGCCGTCGTGCTGGTCCCTTGCACGAAAATGGTGCCGCCGACCTTTTGGCCTGGGAGGTAGTCGCGCAGCACATAGGCCCCTTTGGCAGCCTCAAAGTGCGAGGGGATGCCCAGCGCCTGCCGATCCGGCACCTCGATGGGCGGACGCGTCAGGTGCAGGGCGATGATGTGCACGTCGGTGGCAAGGGCCGCCCCAATCACTACCGGCACCTCGTTGTGCTCCCAAGGGTAGACGTTGATGATCTGTCCCTCCGGAAAGAGCTGCGTCACACCCGGGGCAAAGATGCCAAAGTGGGTGCGAGAATCGTCGGCCGTCTCCGGCCCAGAATGGCCCACCACCCAGAGCACCTTGCCGATCTTGAGCTCGCAGTCCTGGGCAAGCTGGCTCAGCAGGCGCAAAGGCCCGTATTTCAGATAGACAAAAGAGCCGTAGGTGGAACAGGCGCCGTAGAAGCCGTTGAATTCGGCAAATGGGTCACGGGCAAAGTTCACGCACGCCAGGCCGGCACAGATGCCCGCATTGGCGAATTCGGTGATGGCCTGCGGCAGCAGGCAGCCGCCGGGATTTGTCTCCCGATTGTACACGCCAAACCCGGGAAAGTCACCCCACTTCTTGGCAAAGCCCGCGATGTTGGTCGACTCGGCCAGGTCGGCGGACATTGCAATGAACAACGGACGGCCATACTTTTTCTGCGTATAGGCATTGACCCAAGCTCCAAACTTCGCCAGCGCGGCCCTGTTGGGGGCCTTCTCACCGGGCTTCACAAAAAGCTCAGGCGGGTATTGGCGGTAATCGGTGATCACCGGATCGGCCGCCGGGTTCTGCTCAAAGAAATAGCGCAGCGCTGGCTTGTCCTCCGGGATGGACTCGCCGAGTTCCACCAGGCGGTCCGCCACATAGTCCACCAGGTCCGGGTTTTGGTCATAGACCTCCATCACGTGGCGAAGGTTACGTCGGGTCTGCTCACGGCGCTCTTCAGCCGTAGCGGGGGCAGGTTGGCCGAAGCCCTCGAAGCTGATACCATAGCGCTCCATGAAGCCCTTGCGCCATTCCCAGAACACTGGGCTGTTCATGGGCGTGTGCGGCATGCCGTGGGACTTGTTGTCAAAAATGCCATAGTCGCGCCCTTTGCGCGTCTTGAACCAGGCGGCGTTGGGCACCTTTTTCGGGTTCTCGCCGTAGACCAGTTCCAGAATCGTCTTCGTGACCGGGCCCCACTCCATACCCTGTTCGGTACCCACCACCCGCCATCCGTGGGCGCTGAACCAATCCTGGGGTGTGCCGTAGACGATGGAGCTGATGCGATGGTCGTCAATGCCAAAGTCGTTCCAATCGATGAGGTAGTAGAGGTTATTGAGGCCTAGACCGTAGGCGTTGTTTTGCGTTTCGTGCGCCGCTCCCGGGGTGAGGCCGCCATCGCCTTCCATGGCAAACACCCGCACGTCTTCCGCTCCTGCCAGTTTGAGCGCTAGTGCCTGGCCAGCAGCCACCGGCGAGCCGTGGGCGGACGGGCCTGTGTTAAACTTGAAAAAGAGCGTCTTGCCGGCCATCTCGGCGTGCCCGGGCAACCCGCCCCGACGACGGAGGGTGAGCAGATCCTCGTAAAAGACGGCGCGCTTGTCCGCATCCGGAATCTGATACCGCTTGTCCTTTGTCTGCTCGTATTTGCGGCGCAGGGCTTCATTAAAGACGGCCAGCGCCGCGTACACCAAGGGGTTTGTATGCCCCCCCACCAGGATAAACCGGTCTGCGAAGCGCTTTTCCGGGTGCCGGGGGTCCCAGCGCATGACGCCGCTCAAAGCAGTCACCACGAACGCGTGCACCTTTGAGCGAGATCCACCGGGGTGTCCGCTCTGTCTGAGGTTGAGCATAAAGTCAATGCACTGGTCGATCATGTCCTTGATCTTCTCCCAGTGGGAAAACTCTTGTTCCAGCTGTCGAAACGATCTTGGGATGTTGTTCGAGCCCATGAACCTCTCCTTGCCTTTCCGACTTTCTCAGCGTTTCTATCCAGCGCAAACGACCTTCCAATCCACTAACGTCCGAAGAAAGAATGTCAAACCGCGCGTGGCCGCATGCAGTAGTGCCTCATCACTTCAGGGCCTCGCCAATGGGGATGACCGTCCAGGCACGGACAGGGCGGTTGTGGAGGAGGGCCGGCTGCCAGCGTAGGAGTTTCAACGCGCGCCACCAGCGCTTGCGCACCTCCTGGTTTACGAGGGGGGTTATCCGCACCTCTTCCACATTCCCCTTCTCATTGATCAACACCTTTACCGTGCTGTGGGCAAAGCGCGAGAGCTCCGCCGGCTCAAACACGCGCAGCAGCGCCGCACGGATTGCTTCATTGCCCCGCACCAGTTGCGGCGGAGTGTCGTAGCGCGTCAGTTCCAGACGCGAGCCACCGGCGCTGACCGGGACGCGCTTGTTTGCCCCGTATTCCAAATCCGCGCTCCGGAAGTGCTGCGCGAAGAGTTCACGGAGAAGCTCATAACCGGGGTCTTCTGCCAATGGAATAGTCCCCCCAGTGGGCTTTTGCTGCGCGCGCAACGCCAGGTAGCGGTCAACAAGCGGGCGAAAGTCTTCTCCAGAAGCGACCACCTGTTCGGCAGTGATCACCAAAATTAGGATCAGGCTCGGCTCCTTGAGATCGGACAAGGACTGGAGCTCTTCTATCCCCTGTTCGGCCGCAACACGTTGCGCGACCACCACCATTTCCGTGGGCGCGGTCAGAACTTGCAAGGGCGCAATCAGCTCCTCCCCCTGCCAATCCACGCCCAGGGCCACGTTCAGCCATCCGGCCAACGGCGTGGTAGTGCCGCCGAACCACCAGACCCGAAATTCCCCAGATTCGCCCGCGTCGAAAAACGACGGTTGGGCCCCGCTCACTTGCGGACTCACGACCTCGACGATGGTCTCCAACTCCAGCGGATCAACGCTTTCCAGCCTGAACAGTTCCTTGAGCCAAGCTGCAGCATCCCCAGGCCGTTCTTTGGCGGGTACAACCATGACCGTAGGTTCGCTTTCCATTGCAGGAAAGTCGGACTCGGCCAAGCCTTCGTACCCGGCGAGGACACGCACTTGAAAAAATGTCACTCGCGGTTGCTGTCCCGCGCGCGCCGCAGCGATCATCATCGCCAACCACAGACACGCCGCCACCCCCTGCAGATCGCGCCTCATGCCACGCACTTCACACCTCGTCCGCTTCGAACAAGTACAATTGTCTTCACCTCCCCATTCTTTCGGATGGAACCACAGACCATCGGCGAGCCTCACGCATGCACCGCGGCGGTCAAAGGCATCTCATACACCCGGTAACGCCGCACCATCTGCAAGCCGAGCTTGATGATGGCGTCCTTCATAGCAAAATTGTCCTCCAGCACATAGTTGGCCTCCAGACGGGCGCCACGCGGTTTGAGCGCCTCGTACGTCTTCACGTAAAGCAGGGTATCGATGCCCCGGCGGTGAAACTCGGGCACGATGCCCAACGCCCACATGCGATAGCTATTCACCTTCTTCATGCCCAGCAGGAGCTTGAAAATGCCAAAAGGCAAAAGCCGGCCGTTCAGCCCGCGGAGGAGTTCATTCACATCAGGCAGAGCAATGGAAAAGCCGATGGGCTGCCCGGCAGCTTCCACGATAAAGACCACCGAAGGGTCCAAGACCAGCTTCAGGCTCCGGGCCAAGTCCGCTGCTTCCGCCTCGGTCACCGGCGCGTAGCCCCAATTGTGAGCCAGGGAGCGATTGGCCAGCTCAACGATGAGCCGCACCTCACGGTCGAGCTCCCTCATATTCACCGTGCGCACGCGCACATCGTAGCGCTGCTGAATGCGCCCCAGGTGACGCACAAAGCGCTCCGGCAGCGTATACCCTGAGGCGGCGTCCCCTCGGTATACCTCCAGGTCCTTTACCTTGCGCAGACCAAAGGCTTCCATCTGCCGGTTGTAAAAAGGCGGGTTGTACGGCGACATGATGGTGGGCGGCGCATCGAAGCCCTCGACGATAAAGCCCCAGTTCTGCGACTCGAAGCTAATCGGACCACGCATGGCGGTCATCCCGCGCGCCGTTAGCCAGTCCCGCGCGGC